>JBAZRU010000581.1:0-2240 GCA_041662805.1 Candidatus Hydrogenedentales bacterium
TTGAGACAGCCCAGGCCTTCCTATCAGTGAGAGAATCAGCCACCTCGTCTGAGTCCATCGATTGACGCTCTACGCGACCAAAGCTCTGGGCATCGAGAAATCTGGCGTCAGCGGCAAATTCGCAAATCAGACTATCGCCATCCCCCTTCAACTCTGCGCCTGACACACTTACTAGCCGCAGAAGTCGCTTTGAAGGAACGCTCACTTTTACTTCGACGTCAGCGGCTTGAAACGCGACCTTTGCCTCCAAGGTGAATATCTCGTAAGTCTGATCCTTCGCCACAATCTGCACTCCCGTCGGTCTGAACGGAGCGCACGTGAATATCGCTGCCTGCACATGGCAGACACCATCCACGTATATGCCGAGGTTCCCAGTCGAAAGCCCTGTGATCCTTAAGATTTCGGCTTGTCCCTCGACAACCTCTTGTACTGCACGTGCAGCCGAGTCTCCCACTAGCTCGGCGCGGCTGCCGCGCGGTAGTACGACCAGAAACTCCTTGGTTTCTTCGCCAAATACTGGGATGCCGTCAGGATTAAAGTGATGCGGAAGTGGATGCTGAATGTAAGCTCTTGGGACAGAAGGCAGGATTTGCCGGCCGAGGAAGGACTGCAACTCTGCTATGGCCGTGATCTCCCCAAAACGGAACTCGGTGGGCAAGTCGATCTGGTACTTGTACCAACCTCTAGTCTGATCCACGCACCTCACTTCGATCCCCCAAGGAATCTTTGAAGGGAGTGGAGTCTGTGTAATTAGCCAATACGCCTCCCCGAGGCGTAGCGACGCTGCAGGAGCCAACAAGACACCGCCAGCCAATCCTGATCTGAAAAAGTTATCTGCAAAGCGAAATCGCTTTAGCGCTATCTCCGCCTGCACACGTACTACTTCACATTCAGGCGTTGCCGAGCACTCTGCGGGCGGACAACTCCAAGGTACCCGCACAAAATGCGGCTTGGAAAGTTCCTTAGCCAATACCAAGTTCGTTCCGAACGACGACTTGATTGAGAGCTGGCCGCCAGCCTCTGACACTCCCTTGTCCACAGGCAATCGAACTTTCAACATCGGACGGTTAGGATCGATCGCGTCTAAACAGAGAACCGCTCTGGAGATGAAGTCCCTGTCTTCCGCTTCATCCTTTTCTACGGAATATCTAGCCTGATCGTTACGGGTCGTACCCGGCTCATAAGGCCCGCCTGTGCCAGGCGTGTACAGTTCACAATCAGGAGTGCCGGAATAGCTGTAATGTGCGAAATGCGCTATCCGTTCAGGTCCCCGTCTGCGATGAACGGGCTCACCACATTCCGGACAGCGCAGGCCAGACCAGTAAACTCCCTTCTGGTCTGCTCTTACCTTCCGGCCCTGATAGTCAACTGCCCACTGCATTCCGCTTTTGCCTAAGGAAGTTTCGACTCAGCTCAGGGCTTTCCAAGGCCTTAACGAAGTCCTGCACCTTCCAGTCGAGGTAGCGATGGTCCCACTCAGACCTGGGCACAACCCACCTGACCATTGCTGCAGCTCCGATCTCTTCAATTGATGGCAGCGGGCCGTAAATTGCCCTCCGATGGTCACCGCGGAGGAACGCGGTAGCGTTCTTTGCTACAGGACAGAAAAAGACCTCCCTAGTAAACCCATGCTTGGCCAATGACGTATCCATTCCGAGTCGTTCGAGGGCTCGACGGATTACTCGAATTTTCCAGTTAGGACCGGATCCAAACTCGAAACCCGAAGCGTAGCTGTCGTCAATGGATTCAAGATAGGCGCGCAGCTCGTCAAAGACGGCTCCTGAAAAGTGGAAATGTCCCCACCCAGAGGTAAAGCCGATCGGCTCGAGAATCTTTCGGCCGTTCAAAGCAACCCGGTTGTAAACCGACGATCTCCCAAGCGCAGAACTAGTGGTGATAGCGACAAGCTTCGCGCATTTCTCCTCACCGGATATTAAGCCGACGCTCTTCTGATATTTCTTGTTGAACTCACGTACGAGCTCCTGTGATCGAAGCATCGATGCAATGAGCTTGCCCCCTAACAGCATGTTGTACGGCGGCACGGCACCAAGCACATATGCATCCATTAGGTTTACCAACGCTTCCCCGCGCCTGTGATGATCCCAGCCTACGTGCTCATCACGGGCCTTCTGATTGAAGACCGCGTCCCCCAAAGCAATGATCCCGATAAGCTTGTCGTTACTTCGGTCCCACACAAGAAATCTCATTCTCCTGCCATACCCATCAGAAACGGGAACTCT
>JBAZRU010000581.1:2250-4860 GCA_041662805.1 Candidatus Hydrogenedentales bacterium
CCGAAACAGTTCTGACTGCCATGTTGATTTCGAAACAAGCTCAAGCTCCGGGGTGATTCTTGCTGGAATGATCTCTTCGCCGACTGCAAAGTGTTTTAAGAGGTCCAACCCCTCCCTAGCAATCCAATTTGTACTCGCCAGTATCTTTTCTTTACGTTGACCCTCGTGGAAACGGCGGTATGACTCTTTCTCCAGACTAGGTGGCTGAAGGCGGCCATCTGCGTCCTTCGTAAATCCGAGGTCGTGCAGGTGCCGCCTAACCAGTCGCTTAAGCTTCGCCTCACGAGCCGACAGCGGGATGACCTTGCCGGCGCTCATGCAAGCTCCGCATACGCACTAGCCAAATCTCGAGCCAGCTCGTAGGGCGTAAATAAGTAAGTTGTCACATCGCCCCTGCGTAGCCTCGGCTCGCAGTCGATAAGGGACGGACAAACATCAACTTCCACGACACGCCCGGAGTGCGTTGCCCTCAAGGGCGAAACACTGCCGACCTCCACTCTCCACCCCGCGAGTTCCAGCATCTGAGCAAGCGGGCTAACTTGCGCAACCCGTTCTGAGTGGCCGAGCGGGACCGGAACGGAGCCGTAGCGGATGTACCGGGCGATATCGATGGCGAGATTGCGATCCAGCACGCCATGATGAAATCGATTGCCGTAGTGTCGCAGGCATTTCTCGCAAGACGAGTCACAGTCGCACTCCAAAAGCAATTTCTCGGCCTCGTCAAAAATTTGGTCGAAGATATCTCCAGCCTGATAGGCATAACCAGCGCCGCCGGAAAGCGTGTCGTAGACGAAGATGTCAGCAAACTCCTCCCCTGCATGAGTCGCAAACCGGAATCCGGCGCTCACTTCTCTGGAATCAATGTCCAGAACTCGACACATCGACAGAACCACCGCTTCGCTTAGCGACTGCAGCGCATCCTCAAGTGGCTTTCGCTTTCGCGTATCAAGGTAGCCGAATCGAATCGGCTTCTGAATCTTGAACCGAAGCAACAGAACATCGGACGAAAAGCCATAGCCCAGATACACTTGGCGGTACTCTCCATTGCATCTAGTTGGCACCGGGGGACGGCCAGGATAGCCTTGGATGTAATAGTCTCGCTCGTGTGGACCCTCTGCCTCCCCATCGAGAAGCACACGCCCACAGCGTACGCAGACGAGAAACCCGTCCTCACCGCTGGTCCTTGATGCTCCCATATTGACCATCACCAACGGCTGTTGCCTTTGGAATGCAAGGGATCCGTTTGTTCCGAAGGGCTCGGCCTCTAGGGGCTTTGTTGAATCGGCAAGAGGCAGTTGAGCTCCAGTTGTCTGACTGAATTGTTGCTCGTCGTCAAATTCATCGATTGGTCTCTTGCCACGCGCGTACACAGTCTCCGGCGTAATTACCGTGACGCTTCGCAACGACTCCGACCCACAATGTGGGCACTGAGAGCCTTCCTCGTTCTTAGCGGCGAATCCGGCCGTGTACAAACACTCTGTACAATGTACGTATGCGTGCCCGTTGTCGAAAAGCGCGTCGGCTCGATCCGCCTCCGTGCTTACGGTATTTGCCGCCACGGAACCAACCCGATACGTCTCTTTGTTGACGACGACGAGACGGCCTGGCGCATACTCCGACAAAGCGACGTTGAGGCTTTGCTGTGGTCGTTCAACCGTCTTTACTTGCCGCCCTCGAACCCCTTGTTCAATTCGCTCTATTTGCAACGAGCAAATATCCCTAGGGAACGCGTATGACGGGAGCAGACCGTTGTCGAAGAGAAAATTGATCAAGCCATCTTCCAACCCCTCTTTCTTTTCTGGCCTGTGATCCTCCAGCGCTGCAACGAATGACTGGGCGGCATCAATGGTTGATGTTTTAAAGGATTGCGGCACCCACTGCGCAGCACGCGCCAAAGACTCTTGCGCCTCGACCGACTCAGACAGCCACGTTCGGAAAGCGGAGAAACTCGTCTGTGTATTCCCCTCATAGAACGACCAAGTGTCGCCAAGCGCTGAAAATATGTCGCCCGATTTTTGTGTCGCGGCCCTTGGGCGAAAGAAATCCTGCACCAACTGCGCATTGATATGGCGCTCAATTATCTTGGCATTGTCCGTATCCAGAATTGGGCGGGGCGGCTCTCCGCCAATAATCGCGTCTGGACGCTGAAAATAGTAAGAATCATGCGCCCCATTTTGCGCGTAGGTCATCACAGTCGAAATTGAAGCTCCTCTTCGACCTGCTCGGCCAGCGCGTTGCTGATAGTTTTGGCGCATTGGTGGAACATTCCTCATCCCGACTGCAACGAGTGAACCAATGTCAATACCAACCTCCATCGTGGTCGTACAGCTCAAAACATCGATCGCCGTGTCAGTTGGTCTAACTAAGATGTCCCGAAACCTTCGCTCGAATTCTTCCGTCGTGGTTGTAGGCTCATCCACGTCTTTGTACGAAAGTTGTGCCGTATGTTCTTCAACGGCCAGATTGACCATCTCGTCGGTGCCCGCAATGGCAGCAGCTACTGGATCGCGCCAAAACCCCTTTCTCGCCCTCAGGTAGGACGTCGAGTCCGCGCTGACCTGGGAGACAGAAGGAGACAAACAGTTCGAACAAGAGCCCCACCACGCGACT
>JBAZRU010000582.1:0-4854 GCA_041662805.1 Candidatus Hydrogenedentales bacterium
AGGGGCCTGCTCCGGCACGGTGGATAAACCCGTTGTGTACGCAGTTGGAGTGCACGAAGAATGGGCCGTTCGTTCAGTTGGACGACGGCACGTTGATGGCAGTCGACAAGAACGTGCTCGTGACGAGCGCGGACGCGGGCAAGACGTGGACGCCCATCAGCGAGCCCATCGTTCCCGGCATGGACTTCAACTACGTTGGCCACACGTGCCAGTTGCTGCGGACGAAGAGCGGGGCGATTGTTATTTTCTATCTGGATTTCGAGACGCAGAACTGGAGTTGGAACGACGAGAAGGGCGCGCCGAATCCGGAGTGCAGGCTGGAGATGTGGGCCATCCGCAGCGAGGACGGCGGCAAGACGTGGATCGACAATCAGCAGATCCTCGACGGGTACAACGCGGATTTCATGGGCTTCATCCAGACCAGCACAGGAGAGATCGTCGCGACGGTCGAACACCTCATCCCCGATTTGAAGCGATGGGTGTCGTGTTCGTTCGTATCCGCGGACGACGGCAAGACGTGGAAGCGAAGCAATTGGATCGACTTGGGCGGACACGGTCATCACGACGGGGCTGTCGAACCGACGGTTGCCGAGTTGAAAGACGGACGCCTGATGATGCTCATCCGCACCAGCCTCGACCAGTTCTGGCGCGCGTATTCGGACGACAAAGGCCGCAATTGGCGCGTCATCGAACCGAGCGGCATTAACGCGAGCAGCGCGCCGGGGTGGGTGCTGCGGTTGAAGAGCGGACGACTGGCCTTCGTGTGGAATCAGGTCAAGGCGGAGGGCGCGGAGAAGGCTCCCAAGCCCGAATCGGGCGGACAGGCATCCGAGATCCCGGCGTCGTGGCATCGCGAGGAACTGTCGCTCGCGTTTTCGGAAGACGATGGCAAGACGTGGACCAAGCCGGTCGTGATCGCGCGCGAACCGGGCGGGCAACTCGCGTATCCGTACCTGCATGAGCGCGAGCCGGGTGTGTTGTGGGTGATCACGCGGTACACGTGGCTCCCCGGCGGCAAGGCCGCGCCTCCGCTGATGGTGTCGGTGAAGGAAGCTGACTTCGTCGGGAAGTAGGGCATCGCACGGCATGCTTGCGCAGCGAGGTGTCTCAACGCGTCTGCTTCTGTTTTAGCAGCCAGGCAATCACGTCTTTGTTGCCGTATGTCACGTCCCAGCAATTGTGATCCTCGTTGGGGTATTCGGTGTACTGGATGTTGCCGCCCGCTTTCTTGATGGCGTCGACTATGTTGCGGGACCCGTCGACCGGAACGACGCGGTCTACTGCGCCGTGGAACACCCAGATAGGCGTCTTGACGAGGCGAGTCGTCGCGTCAAGAAAGCCTCCGCGGCCGCAGATGGGCATCAGAGCCGCGAATAGCTCGGGCTTCTTTGATCCCAGCATCCACGTTCCCGATCCGCCCATTGATAGGCCGGTCAGGTAGATGCGCGTCGGGTCAATGTTGTATTCGGCAAGCGTCTGTTGCAGAGCAAGTTCGACGTGCGGCAACGCATCGCCCCATCCGCTCGAGTTATTGGGACATTGCGGCATGACGACAATGCAGGGAAATCGCTCGGGCCAATGGCGAATCGCGCGCCCGATCCCGACTTGGGTCTGAGCGACGTTGTCGTCGCCGCATTCGCCTGCCCCGTGAAGGAACAAAATGAGCGGCCATTCTTTGCGAGGCGTGTACTTCGGTGGCACGTAGACGACGTAATGCCGTTCCGCGCCGTCGATGTTCATCGTCTTGTCGACAAACCCGGTGGCCGTTGTCTTTCCGCGCGCTTCTGCGGTGCGCGGACCGTGTGTGGCGCATCCAATCAGGACACTGGTGAGGACGAAGGTGAGGACCAAAACCACGGGATTGATGCGGTTCATGTCAGGGTGTCTCCCTTCTGTTCGCACGATGCAAACGTACTGCTTGCGCGATGCGTCTCTAATTCCTCCCCATCCCCAACTTCTCCAAGGGCAGGGGCTTGAAGCCTGCCGCGATCGCGGGTGAATCCGCCTTTAGCGCGAAGTCGGTTGCCTTGGGGGTCTTGCCTTCGGCAAAGGCTTCGGGAGTGGCGAAGCCAGGGTCGGGGTTGACGAAGTTCTTGGTGATGTCGACGTACTTCTTGGCGGTATCATCGACGTTGTCCCAGGTGCCGCGGACGCAGAGGTTGTTCTCAACCTTGTTGCCTTTGGGGGCGGCGGGTTCGTCTTCCCACACGGTGAGGATTTCGGGGTAACGTTCTTTCCAGGGGCTTTCTTTGAAGGGCATGGCGTCGAGGCGTTCCTTCATGGTCGTAGGGACGGAGTCGGCGGCCCAGCCCATGGCGCGGGAGTCGATGTGGAGCGCGGGGTTGCAGTCGACGAACATGTTGTTGGAGACGATGTTGTCGCGGCCTCCGCCGATGAAGGCGGCCATGGTGACTTTGTAGAAGAGGTTGTCGGAGATGTTGGTGCCGCAGTACATGTCGTCGAGATAGACGCCGACGCAGCCTTTGTTTTCGAAACCGCTGATGTCGTGCATGTAGTTGTACCGGATTTGCGTGCCGCGCATGGTCCAATCGCGGCCGGCGTAGATGGCGCCCGCGTCGTTGGATTCGACGCAGACGTGGTGAATCTCGTTGTATTCGATGGCATGGTCGTTGCCGCCGAACACGATCCCGATATGAGGCGCGTCGTGGATGAGGTTGTGCGCGGCGCGGTTGCCGACGCCGTTCAACGAAACGCCCGCGCGGTACATGCGGTACCAGCGGCCATAGTCGTGGATGTGGTTGTTGTCGGCGAAGAGGCCGCCGGGGGTCAGGGTGTTGCGGTCGCCTGCACTGAGGTTGATGCCGCCGCCGTCGAGGTTGTAGAGGTTGCAGCGCACGACGCCGCTGTTCGTGCCGCCGTTCAAGGAGACGGCGTCCGCGCCGGCGTTGCGGATGGTGCATGATTCGATGAGGTTGCCCGTGCCGCCGTTAACGGCGATGGGCGTGCTGCGCGAGGCCTCAAAGGTGAGGCCGCGGACCGTGACGTGCGACGCCTCCTTCATTTGGAGGAGCGATGGCGTGACGGATACGGCGACTTTTGCCCGCGCGATGTCCGAGGGTGGCCAGAAGTAGAGGATGCCGGTTTCGCGGTCGAGGTACCATTCGCCGGGCATGTCGATTTCGGAGAGCAGGTTGAACGCGTAGTACCACTGGCCGTTGCGGTAGCCATAGCCGTGGTAAGGGGGTTCGACTTCGATGATGCGCTTCTCGGTGTCGATGGACTTCACCTTGTGCCGCTGGTCGGACCAGTCCCAGAACCAGTAGCCGTGGACCCATACATCTTTCTCTTTGGCCCAGCGTTTGGGCTGGTCGTTGTCGTAGGTCCATTTGCCGATCTTGTCGCCGACGGTTCCGCGCACATCGACTTTTTCGCCGCCGATCACATCTACGATGCGGACGAATCCCTCGTTGGGCCAGCGCGACAGCATCATGGGTTGGTCGTTGAAGTAGACTTCCAAGCCGCCGTCGGGCGAACCGAAGTCGGCGATCCCAAGCGCCTTCAAGTCGGCTTGATAGACGTTGCCTCGCGCGGGTTCAGCGAGTTGCTCAAGGACGGCCGCGTCGGTGACGGGAGCCCATGCCGTGACGGCTTTGCCGCCGGAGATGCGGACTTCTTGGCCTTGCGCGGCGGTGTAGACGGTGGGGGCGGCTTCGGCTCCCGCATCGTCTGCCGTTAGTTCGAGTGGCTGGGCAAGCTCATAGGTACCGCCAGCGACTTGCACGGTGATGCCCTTTTCGACGGCCGCGCCTCCCGCCTTCTTCGCGTCCCGCACGGCGTCGCGCGCGCGAACCAGGGTGGCGAAGGGGCCGTCGGATTTGTCGGCGTTGGGTTCGGCGAGCGCGCCGGTCCACGCGTCGTTGCCGTTCGGCGCGACGTGGAAGGTGGTTTGCGCGAGCGCGACGGGTGACGCCAGCGCGGCAAGCGCGAGGAGGGTGAGTGTGGCGAGTTTGTGCATGGACATCGGTTGGCCCCCTGAGAGTTTTTGGCAAGGAAATGAGAAGCCTGATGTGGTGAGTATACAAAAAGCGAGGGGAGAGATGCGGGGCAGAGCTGGCGCGATTTCGCCGAGGTTTTGTGGGGAGGCTGTGGACTGGGTGGACTGGGTGGACTGGGTGGACTGGGTGGACTGGGTGGACTGGGTGGACTGGGTGGACGAGATGGCGTTACCGGGTGCGGAGGCTGTCGTGGATCTCGGTTAGGATTTGGGGGAGGTTGTACGAGAAGTGCCAGTCGGGGTAGTGGATTTGGAAGCGGCGGATGTCGCTGATCCACCATATGTGATCGCCTTCGCGGGGTTGGTCGACGTAGGCCGTGTTCATCTGCTTGCCGGTGATGGCTTCGCACAGGCGGATGGCTTCCATCATGCTGCAGTTGCTGTGCATGCCGCCGCCCATGTTGTAGACCTCGCCGGCGCGGGGATTCTGGAAGAAGTGCCAGAAGCAGTTGACCAAATCGCTGGAGTGGATGTTGTCGCGGACTTGCTTGCCTTTGTAGCCGAAGATGCGGTATTCGCGTCCGGTGACCGCGCATTTCATGAGGTAGGATAGAAAGCCGTGCAATTCGGCGCCCGCGTGACCTGGCCCGGTGAGGCAGCCGCAGCGAAAGCAGACCGTCATCATGCCGAAGTAGCGTCCGTATTCTTGCACCATGACGTCGGCGGCGACCTTTGACGCGCCGAAGATGGAGTGTTTGCACGTGTCGATGGACATGGTTTCGTCGATGCCGTTGCCCGCGTAGGGGTGTTGGGGTGCGACGCTCCATCGGGTTTCGAGTTCGACGAGGGGGAGGGTGTTTGGGGAGTCGCCATAGACCTTGTTGGTGGACGTGAATATG
>JBAZRU010000583.1:0-4851 GCA_041662805.1 Candidatus Hydrogenedentales bacterium
GAGCATCTGCTGCGCCTTCGGTTCCTTCCCGCCGTAGCAGTTCGTGTTCTCTGGGCCGGGCGCGCGGGTGGCGGCAAAGGCGTCCTGAACAATCGGGCGGCGGCGGGTCATGGCAACAAGGGCGGCAAAATCCATCTGCCCAAGGTGCGACTGGATGCCAACTGAAATCGTGGATTCGCCCGTGTCCATGTTCTCCGTCACCTGCTGGACCATCGCGTTCATGGTGACCCACGAGGAATGACCGTTGGAAATGTTGACGATCTTTCCGGGGCGGACAGACCCGGAGCATTCCTGCTCCGTGATGGCGATTTCCCCTTCCCATTGCGGCGTCACGAGGGAAGTGTAGTAGTCAAGGGCGAGGCCAACGGGCGCGGTTTCGGTCGCCGTCCCGCTCATCTGCGCAAGATCAAACGTGCCCACGAGTCCGCCTGGCAGATCCGGCAGGCCCGCGGAATCCTGCGTAATGGCCACAAGTTGATCGCTCTCGGAGGCCGTGACCACGCCTCCGGTTGTGTTCGTTGTCCCGTCCGTATCGTCAACGCAAAGCTCTGGAACCTTCGCTTGGCACGAAACGAACCCGATGTAATTGAAGCGCACGCCAGCCGGAACCAAGTCATCGCGCCGCCTCAGTTCCACGCGGTTAATCACCTGCGGATCGGCGGTAGCGTTCAGGGTGACGGCGGAGAGCAAGGTACGCTGCTGGAAGTTGAGGACCGCTGCGCCGGACGAGTAATCGACCCACGACACCCCATCCGGCGTGAACTGCATACAGCGGCGGATCGCATCCGCGAGCGTGAGATCCCGTGCCGGTTCGAAAGTCGCGCTGACGAAATCGGGGCGAGTCCCAAGGCCCACCGGCAGCCCCAGCGTCGTGGCGTAGTCAACGATTGCCTGAATTTGCTCTCCAGTCGTAATTGCCCATCCCGTGCGCGTGTCTTGAAAGAGAACCACCTTCGTGGTCGAGATGTTCGTCACCTTGGCGCACGCTTCGCTGTAACAGGTGTTCGTCTGCTGGAACATCGTCCGCGAATACTGAAACCAGAAGTTGGCGCAGCGGACGGTCCATTGCATGACTTGCATCGTCCCGAAGGCCGTCACGCTTGTCACGGTCCCGACAAACCAGCAAAGAGGCGTGCCAGAGTCCACGATGCGGAAAATGCGGATGGAATTTCCGTAGGCCGCCGCGCAGTCCGTCGTGATGTCGCCCGTGATGACAAATTCCACGGTATCCTCGTCCATCGAACGGAACGTGCCCACGGGAACGCTGGCCCCCCACGCTTCGAAGGACCGCACCTCGCCGGCAATTTCCAGTGTCCAGGTTACGACAGACATGGCGAGTTACGGCCCGTTCGTGTTCTGTTTGTTGCGGGACTGGCGGGCTAGCTTTGCGTAATTGTCGGCCATGCGACTTTGGTTCACCTGTGCCGCCTGAAACGCTTCGTATGCTGCGTTCCCCGTGCCTGTTACCATCTGAGAAAGCCTAACCGTTGTCTCCTGAGCGACGGAGAGATCCGCCCTTGCCTTATCGAGCAACGCTTTTTGCACAAGGCCAGTTTCGGCCTCTGTTGTCGCGCGCGTCGCCTGCTTCATTTGGACAGCACCAGTTCGCGAGATTTCCGTCTCGGCTCGCATATCCGCCAGCTTAGACGTTTCGTCCTTTAGTTCCGCGATTAGTTTGTTGATCGCTTCCGTCAACTTTCCAATCGGCTCTTGAAGGGCAACGATGTCGCTAACGAGTTCAGTTTCGAAAGGAATCTCTTTGAGCCTTGTTCTAGCGGCCTGCTCCTCCGCCCTAAGCTTGGCGAACATCTGCGATCCTGCTTCGGTCGCAGTGGCCCCGCCGGTGACAAGCCCCTCCATGTCCTTTGTCGTCTGAGCAATGATCGCCTCCTGCGTCTTGCGGTCTGCAAGCTGCAACTGCTTTTTTAGCAATTCGTCTTCGAGGTCTGCCAGATCCTTTCTCTTGAAACCAATCTCACGCTGCATCCCCGTGGTCTTCTGTAATTGAAGTTGGTTCTCCACGTCGAGAGCCTTGACCGATTCCTCCCTCTCTTTTTCCGACATGCTTTGACGGAGGCGAAGAAGGGCAATAGCCCTTTCCTCGTCCGTCTTGAATTTCGGATCTGCCTTGATCCTGATCTCCTCCTGTTTCAATCGCTCGCCGCGAAGTTCCTTTTGAATTTCAGCCAATAGCTTGAATTGTCTGAGCGCGGCATCCGCTTCCTTGGCGATGCTTTTCAGTTCTTCGGCCAGCTTGTCTCCTTGGACCTTAGCGAAGGCGGCCCCGAGTTCCTTCGCCCTTTCCGTCATTACACTGGTCGCTTCGCCGGTCTTTTTGACCTCCCTCTCAGCTTTGTTCGCCATCGTCATCAGCCCGCGCAAAACGCCGATGACTGCGCCAATCGCCAGCGCGAGCAGCGCCCACGGACCGGACGCCACGACTGCCGCCCGCACGACGTTCATCAGCGCGTTCAGCCCTTGGGCGAATCCGCCCAGCGTGAAGATACCGCCCTGCATGACGGCGGTTGTCCCGCGCACCGCGGCGGACAGATTGCGCGAGCCCGTGACGATGCGGCCGAAGGCGGACCCATAGCGCCCCGAGGCTGCGGTTGCGGCGACTCCTCCCGCGGCCACCTCATCCTTGATCCCCTTGATCGCCTGTGTCGCCTGAACCGCGCCAGCTACGTTCGCGTTGACATTGATTTGAACATCAAGTGTCGGGTCTTCTCCGGGTGAGGCCATGAGATTTGTTCCCTTCGGATTGGCGGGCGCGTGGCCCGCTAACTAAGCAGCCAATGGCTTACGGCCGCGCAGAGCAAGACGGCAACCGTGCAAACCGCGGCGGCAACGAGAACCGTTCGCTTGCCGTAGTAGAGTGCGGAGTAATCGGGATGCGTTGTTGGCACCTTGCGATCCTGCCAAACGATTCGCCAGATGACGATTGCCGGCCATGCCGCGATGACGGCGAAAATTCCGAAGACAAGAGCAAGGAGTTCCTTCATGGTATCAGCGCCGAAAAAGTTCGTCCAGCTTGCGATTGGTCTCGCGGCCTATCAATTTGATTTCCTCAAGCTGCCTGTCGATGGATTCCATCTTTACCACATATTCGGAACGAGAGACGAACACCATCAGGCGCTTTTCCATCGGCATCAGTTCCGAGCGGATGGCAGAATCATTCTGGTGCAGGCTTTCGATTTCTTTTGTCGTTCGTCCGTAAAAAACGCCAAAAAGAACGGCGTTCGTGATGAGCGACACAAAAAGAGGCAACCATCTCGACCAGCCGTTTATTTTGGTTTCTATGTTCATGATCAGAAATTGTCCGGTGAAATCCAGTTGGCCAACCTCCGTAGTTGCTTGGCGATCCAGTAGCGGAGCGTTTCAAACCACGTCCGCGGCATCGGGTTTTTGACAGTTGGGTTCATGGGCGGAAAGGCGGGTTGGTTTGTTTCTGCAAGTCGCGCAGTTTCTTCTTGGCATCCCAGTGAAGGACCGGATTCAGGACTACGCCGGACACGTCCCGCAGGAAGTTTTTCAGCGGTCCGGTATCCATGACCTTTACGATGGCCGGGAGGATGAAAGCAAGGAACACCCACAGGCCAGCGACCGTGCAAATCCAGAAGATGACGCGATTGAGCGCCGCCCCGAGGGAACCTCGCTCGCGTTCCTTGGCGTCAAACTTCGCGGCGATTTCCTTGATGACGTTCGTTTTCTCCGTGACTTTGGCCTCCGTCTTGGCGACCGATTCCTTTGCCTTTTCCACCTCGGCAACGAGGCCGGGAATCTTCGCGGCAACGGCATCCCGTTCCTTCGCCAGAATCGCAAACTCGGCGTCGCGCTGGGCGAGCTTGCGCATGGCCTCGTCAACCTCCGCCTGCTTGTCGGAGAGTGCCTGTTCGATGAGGGCAACCATCGCCTGCTGCTGGTCTTTCGGCAGTTCTCCGATGGCGGCGGCGAGTTTGAGCGTGACGCGCCGGGCCATGCTGGACGCCAGCTTGACTTCCGCCGTCCGGTGGGGCGGCAGGACTTTTCCCAGCGCCGTCACCGTCCCGAGGTTGTCCGACTGAGCAACCCGGATCTCCTGCTCCAACTTCGTGCGCTCGGACGCAACCGCAGCCTCCTTCTCCTTTTCGGCCTTTGCTGCCGCCTCCTGTGCCGCTTCAAGCTGTCCCTGTAACTTCGTCAATTCCTCGGTCGGCGGCTTCGGTTTCAGGAATTGGAGCGGCTTCCACGTCGTTCCGAAGACGCCAGCCCCAAGAGCAATCAGCGCCACGAGTGCCAGCGTGACGGGATCGGTTACTCCGCGTTTTGATTTCATGGCGCGCGAATCAGCTTTTTCGTCCGGCCAACAAACTCATCGCGGCTCATCCGGCCCATGTCCTGCCCGCCGTTGTTATCGCCGCGAGTAATCCACCGGCCGGAAAGATGGTCGAAACGATCAATGCGATGGTGGTTGTATTCGCGGGAGATACCGTTCCAGAAAATAATGGTATCGCCAGCCCCGATTTCGTTCCATGCGCACAATTCAAGGGCAACAATCTCGCGATCAGAGAAAGTCGGCAGCATGGACGTGCCGCGAACTTCGGCCATTGCGGTGAAGGTTTGGCGCGGTTTCGTTGGTTCGCTTTTCCCGCATCCGCCTGACAGGACCGCAATCAGAAGAACGAAGCCGAAGAAGAGGACCAAAAAGATCCACTTGAGTGCCACGAGGCAAGTGCGCTGGTGGCCCATGAGTTTCACGAGACTATAACCCGAACTGCTCTGCGAATTTCAGCAGATCGGGATGGGATGTGCCCCAGCGGAAGTCTTCCACGCACTTGCGGGCTACGGCGTAGTCGGCATCCTCAAGGGAGA
>JBAZRU010000584.1:0-4837 GCA_041662805.1 Candidatus Hydrogenedentales bacterium
ATCGTCTTCGCCGGAGTCGCCGCGCAAGCGCCGTACGCCTTCACCGCATGCACGCGAGGTGCGTGCGGCACCACTCCCGCGCCCCACGCGAAAGATGCGAAGGTGTACCACCTCAAGGAGGTCTTCGGCCTCTTCGCGCCCGACCCCGATTCGGAGTTGTTTCACAAGGTCATCGCGGAGACGGCGAAGACCTACAACGACTGCGGATTCGACATGATGTACATGGACGCCCTCGACGGGTCCGATGTGATCGACCTGAAGGGGAACGGCCAGTTCGCTTGGCACTACGGCGCAAAGTTTACGCATGAACTGTTCCGCCAACTCAAGAAACCGCCGGTCATGGAGATGAGTTCCTTCGATCACCACCTTTGGGCCGTGCGTTCGCGCATGGGCGCATGGGATGCTTGTCAGCGCGCATCGCAGACCTTTACCGACATGCACGTGTTGTCGAATAACGAATGGCGCGCGCATTTCCTCCCGACAAACATCGGTTGGTGGGCCGTGTTTCCGTGGGCCGGCGTGCAACCCAGACGGACCCTTCCGGACGACATGGAGTACCTCTGCGCAAAGGCGCTCGGAACGGACTGCAGCATATCGCTGCTTCTGGGATTCGCACCCGATTCGTACCCGCAGAGTTACAACCAGCAGCGCATGGGCGCCATCATCAACCGGTATGAATCGTTGCGATTGGCTGGCGCCGTGCCGCAGTCCGTGCGCGACAAACTGGCTTCGCCGGGGCAAGCCTTCCGTCTCGAAGACGGCGCGGATGGCAAGCATGCGTTTCGACCCGTGAAGTTTGCGCGTCACGACATCGCGTTGGCGGACGGAAAAGACTCGTGGCAGGTCGAGAACCCCTATGGCGCACAGGCTCCCCGCATCCTGATTGAGACATCGCTCTCCGCGGAGCCCTACGATTCGCCTGGTTCGGCGCTGATTGACGATTTCTCGAATCCTTCCGTGTACAGCGCGGTCGAGTGCAACGCAGGCGTTGCGGCCACCTTTTCGACAGTTACGTCGCCCGTCAAGGATGCGCCCGTAAGCGCGGCCTTTGTTGCCACGAACACTGGTGCGGAACGCCAGCGCGCCTGGGTGAGTGTCCATCGGACCTTCGATACGCCCATCAACCTGAGCAGCCGGGGAATCGGATTGTGGGTACACGGAGACGGCAAAGGCGAGGTGCTCAATCTTCAAATCCGATCCCAAAAACATGTGTCCCCTGCATTGACCGAGCACTATGTTAAGATCGACTTCACAGGCTGGCGATACGTGGAACTCATCGACAACGAGGACTATGCCATCGAACGGTACGAATGGCCTTACTCCCGCCCGCGTGAGGATTGGCAGAAAGACATCGGTTCCGTCACGCGTTTCGCGTATCCCGTCTACCACGCCCATCTCGCGTACGCAGTAATCGCCGAGCTGCATCTTGCCTTGAACGATCTACCCCAAGGCGAGGAAGTGCAGGTGTTCCTGGGACCGATTCGGAGCATTCCGCACAAGAGCATTACGCTCAACACCCCGGAACTCGATTTCAACGGTCAGCGCGTCACGTTCCCCGTCGCGTTGGAGAGCGGCCACATGCTCGAATTCACACCGCCAAACGCCTACACCATCTGCAACGCAGGCGGCGAGCTGCTAACGAGCGGCGTCATCGAGGGCATCGGCCCGTCTCTGCAGGCCGGCGCCAACTCGGTGGGATTCACGTGTGCGCCATCGGAAGGGGCGGCGGTGCACGCGCGCATTACTCTGACCACGGCCGGGGATGCACTTGGAGAGTGAGGCCGCCGAAATATGGACAGAACCAGAAAAGTGGACTTAGTGGACACTATGGGCAAAGTGAACAAAACGCAAGGACAGTCTTGCCTGCGAAGGGGGCTGGCAATACCCCCCGCACTTCGCGCTTGACTCACGCGCCCGATCGAAAAGAGGCTTGGCCTCCGTTTGCGGGCGTCACTGTCCTTTGTCGAGGTCGTTGACCTTCGTGCAGGCACCTTTGAGGAAGTCGGCGAAGTCGTCGAGCCCTTCGGTGAATTTCGTGTCCATCCAGGCGTCGACCATGGCCTTGGCCATCCACGGCGCAACAATCATCGCGCCCATGGTGATGACGTTGGCGTCGTTGACGGCGCGGGCCATCTTTGCGGAGAAGACCGATTCCACGCACACCGCGTTGACGCCTTTGAACTTATTGGCGACGATACACATGCCTGCGCCGGTGCCGCAAAAGAGGATACCGCGATCGGCCTTTCCGCTCTGCAAAACCTTGGCCGCGGTAGGGCCGCAGTCGTAATAGGGTATTTCCTTTTCCTTGGTGGCCCCGACGTCCAGCACCGTATGCCCTTTCTTTTCCAGGTGCTCCTTGACGGCGTCTTTGAGGTCGAGGGCGAAAGGGTCTGCGGCGAGAACGATATTCATCTTTTGTTCCTCACTGGCTGCTGCGCTGGGAAGGTATGCCGCAATGGCGGCTGCCCCAAGCCCGGCCTTTAGAAATGTGCGGCGTTTCACAGGTGAATGCCCCCAATTTCGTGCTGCGTGTAGATTCGACTTGAGGGAGTGTAGACGAGCCACCGCCCCCGCGCAACTGCGAGTACACATCTTGGAATAGCGAGACAAGTCACTTGGGTCTCGCCGCCAATGCCAAAGAGGCGCTTCGACGACGCACTGTTCCACGCCTTTGAACGACTACGGCGAAACATCTTCCCGCTCATGCTTCGGCCTGTCTCGGAATCGTTTTCGGTAATCGCTAGGCGTCATGCCCCGCAGCTTGCCAAACACTCGTACAAAATGCGGCGCGTCTGCAAAACCCAGGGAGTCGGCCACTTCGGTGACCGAATGCTCGGCGTGCAGCAACAGCCAGCAAGCGTGCTGGATTCGCCGCTGCTGAAAGTACTGCAAGGGACTTCGCCCCACTGACTCGCAGAACTGCCGCGTGAAATAGGTGACGGATAACCCGCAGCTTTGTGCGAGGTCGGAAACGCGAAAATGCTCTCCCGAGGAGGCGGCACGCTCAATGAGTCGCAACGATTCGAGGATCTCATGCCTTAACCCACGCCCGGTTCCCTCCATCTCCGTTGCTGCTTCCGTTTCCGAGTAAGAGCGCCCCAGCGTTATCATCACCTTCCCCATGCATCGCTTTAAGTAAGCGAGGGATGGTTCGGTCCGCGCTAATTCCAGCACCATTGCTCGCCAGTCTTCGAAGCAGAGGGCCAAATTTCTCTCACTCAACTTAAAGTGGGGCACGCGGAGTCCGGCTGCCGACGTCGGCGTCCCTTGCGCCAAGAAGAGGGGTAGCACGCCGGGTTCCGACCAGAGCTCTTCCGCCTCGTGCACAAGCCATTCGGAAAGGTAAACGCATTCCAATCGGTGAAGGCCGTCGATCTCAGAAAGAGCGTGAGTTTGAGGAGGGGCGCTGATAATCACATCCCCGCGAGTCAGGGGCGCCACGTAGTCCGGAGTGCGATGCAGAGCGCTTCCAGCAAGTACAATAAAGATCTCAAAATGGTCATGATCGTGAGGGCAAATCTCACGCCGGAGGTCCGGCTGAGGCACCCCAGCCCCGCATTGATAGGCTGGATCTCCATACGTAGCAGGGACTTCCCCGTCTAAACGCGTAAACACACGCGGCATCACGCGAATGGGTAAGCGTACTGTAAGGCGGTTCTTCTCCCGCGTGATGGTCTCTTCCGCTATAAGAGCATACGGATGATTCATCTGGCTCCCCCCCGAGAGCTTATTCATTCAAAAAAGGAACGTAAAACAATCAAGATTTTCTAGCACTTCCATGGTAACGTACCATTATGAGCGGCAAAAGCTTTGATATGCGCTAAAACCCTCCCCGGGCGGACTCAACCACCGCTGTTGAGTTCTTGGGGACCTGAGCGAAGCACAAAGAGAGGAGGGCAGCCAAGCTAAAATCCCCTATTCATTGCGTATTCTCGGTAACTGCCGGGATGTTCGCATCAACGCCGTTATTACGTATAAGTGGCGGACGAGAGTCAGTTGTGTGCCGTGTATACATCACGAAAGTCTAGTGTAAAGGAATTGTATTATGCAAACTAAGAATAAGCGGGGCTTTACGCTGATCGAATTGCTGGTTGTAATTGCGATCATCGGAATCCTTGCGGCAATCCTGCTCCCAGCTTTGGCCCGTGCGCGCGAAGCTGCACGCCGTGCCAGCTGTCAGAACAACCTCAAGCAGTGGGGAATTGTCCTGAAGATGTTCTCGGGCGAATCCAAAGGCGAAGTGTTTCCCTACTGGAGCATTGACCACACCAACACCAGTTTCAGCGCCACCAAGACGATGGCGTCTGCGATGGGTATGTGGCAGGTCTATCCGGAGTATGTGACAGACATCATGATCGCTGCTTGCCCGTCGGCGGGGCGTTATGACGAGTACGCTGCTACGGATTTCAGCTTGCCCAGGAACTCGATGGGTGGTTGCGACACGACGTCGGTCACCTATGCCACGACCAACAACGAAAGAGACCATCCCTGCTACGGCAAGGAAGTAGCCCCTCGGGTTACTTACCCGGGTGACTCAACCGCACGTGCGCGTTTCTACGATTGCGGTTTGAATCCGAATGCGTGCGCACCCTATTGGCACACGGACATCACGCTTGGCAATTTCACCGACGTACGCAGCTACAAGTACTTCGGTCGCCTGATCGAGACCGGCTGGATGACCAACAATCTGCCGGATTACTTTGCAGTTGGTCTGTGCATTCAAAAGGGCAGCGTATCGGGTAAGTGGGCCGGCGCTTCCACATCTCTCACGAACTGCAACTGGGGTTCGCGCGATGACGATTTCTCCACGACGCTTCCCTCGGGCAAGTCGATAACG
>JBAZRU010000585.1:0-4820 GCA_041662805.1 Candidatus Hydrogenedentales bacterium
GCGCCAGAATACTGCCCCTTTCCTCCCCGTAGAGAGAGGGGACCCAGTTCCGGAAGTTCGTTATCCGCCCCATGCGCGCACCGTCGGAGTGCACATAAATCCACTGATCCGGAAACAGGCCGTCCGCATCAATTTTGAGATAGACGACCACCGTATTCCGAAACTTCAGCGAGTTTGCCGCTCTGCCAATTGCTTCGGGGACATCCGGCAACCGTGCAGTCAGTAAAGAAATGGGCATGGATGAGACAATCGTATCGAACTCACAAACCTCGCCGCTTTCCAGTTCGATTGCATAGGCGCGGTTGGCCTTGGTCAGGACCCGCTGCACCCGGGTATTCAGATGCACACGTCCACCACACACCGAAACGGCATCCGCCATCCGCGTGTAAACGGACCCCGTGCCGCCCAATGGATAGGCAAACTCGTCAACCAGCGTTCTGTGCTTGGCCGCGCCCTTTGCGCCGCGCAAAGCGTTTGCGACCGCCTCGAACAGATTAAGCTTCTTGATGCGTTGTGCCGCGAAATCGGCGTCCAGTGCGTCGCAGGATATGCCCCATAACTTCTCGCTGTACGTTTTAAAGAAGATCTCGAACAAGCGCTGCCCAAACCGGCTCGTCACCCACCCTTCAAACGTGTCGCGAGAAACACGGCTGTCCGGGAAGACCTTTTCGCGCGCGAAGCTTGCGACGCACCGCGCCGCCTCCACGACACCCAACTGCGAGAGCGCATTCAAGGGTTGAAGAGGGTAGTGAAAGAGCCGGTCTCCATAGAGAATCCGGGTGAATCGCTTCACCATCGTGTAGTCCCCGCCGACGACCTCCAGCCAGAGCGCGTTTACCCGCGCATCCGTGCTGAAGAACCGGTGTGGCCCCAAATCGACGGTCTGATTCCAAAGCCGGAAGGAACGCGCCAATCCGCCGACACAATCGCCAGCCTCGAAGACGTGGACATCTACCCCGGCCTTGGCCAATTGATAGGCGGCTGTGATGCCCGCGGGTCCTGCGCCGATTACCCCAACCGCCACGATGCTTCTCCAGAGCCTAAGCCCATGTTTGCCAACCGCATGCGCGACCGGCGTGAGGTACTACATCTTTACAAACTGCGAGCGGGATGGCTTCCATTCCTGTGAGGCTTCGTATTTGAAAAAAGAGTTGGAGAGGCCTTGCGAAGGGACGCCCCGCAGTACCCAAGGCAAAACCCGATTGGAATTTGACTTACGGGATGAACATCTGCAATGATACGCGCCGCATTTTGGCACTGGGAAACCGGTACGCCAAAAGGTCAACGCCAGCGTTCCTGGGCCGTTTCACGGGATTTCCACGTGGTACAATCCATGGAGCAAAAGCGTTTTCGGCGTCCCTATCGTCTAGCCCGGCCTAGGACACCGCCCTTTCACGGCGGCGACACGGGTTCAAATCCCGTTGGGGACGCCATTTTTGTGTCTGCGCGTATCGCGGGCGCCGGGACGATTCGTCGATTGGGCCCGCTTTCAGAAGCGCAAGACGTCCGCGGGTTTCTCGGGCATGCCTTTGGGGTGCAGCTTCTTCACTTCTGGCCCTACTTCCGCGCCGTAGACGAACACAGGCCTGTTTGGCTTCAGGGCAATCGACATACCTACTTCGTTGCGCGCTACCGTGAGCGGCTCGCCCATCAGGTTAACGACGCGCGGCGTGCCCTTTTTCACCTTCACGGAAACCGTTCTCTCGCCTTCGCTGCACCACAACGCCACGGTGTGGCCCGATTCCACGGCGAAGACTCCATCTCCATATGCGTCATTCAAGAGCGGCGTTCCCGCGGCCATCGTGCGGCATATGGTCGCCAGTGCGCGGTACGATGGCTTAGGAACCATGTTGTGACGCAGGACTCCAAAATTGTCCTCGTTGTAAAAGGCGTTTGTGCCGTCATCGCGGAAATCGTACCAACTGATATTCTGGCACGCGCCCGACCCGACGGCAGTCAAGTAACTTCGCGCGAGCAATTGCGCCTGCGTGCGCTCGTCCGTACCGCCAATTTGCGTGCTCCAGCCCATCTCCGTAATCCAGACAGGGCGTTTGCCCACCTGCTCGTACGCGCCTTGCAAGTCGCGGATGAACACCTGTTCGTTTAGCTTGCTCCGATACGGATGTACCGTGAGTATATCGAACGGCGCGCCCGCATCCAGGCACATCCCAATGAACTTTCGATCGATACCGGAAGTCGAAATCGCGAGAACCTGCGCCTGGGGATCCTCCGCTTTGATCTGCGCATAGCACTTCTTCACGAGCTCCGGATACAACTCTTTCGGACCGCTCCAAAAGAAGATGTTCGGCTCGTTGTAAATTTCCCAATGCTTGACGCGGCCCTTGAAATGCTTCACCACCGCGCGCGCCCACCGGCAGTAGTCGTTAATGCCTTGCTCCGTATACGGCTGGGTCCAATTCGACCAGTAGCTCAACAACCCGTACACGCTGATCCCATGGCGATTGGCGGCATTCACAACCTCATCGTAGAAATGGAAGTCGTACTCACCTGGCCGGGGCTCCGTGCTGGCCCAACTGAATTCCTCCCGGCACCACTTCACGCCCGCCGCCTGGGCAATGCCCGCCGCCGTATCCATGATCTTGTAGCCCAGTGCGTTGTCCGGATTGCGGTATAGAAACAGCCCCATGCCCCACGGCGAATCCGGCCGCAAGGTGGCGTCGCCGGGATTGTTCAACGCCCCGGCGTACGCGGTTCGCGCGACCCCCGGCGCAACGCCTTCCGCCTCGAATCGAAACTCGATCTCCGCGAAGTTCAGCGCTGCGGGGACCGTCGCCAGAACCGCATGCGTTTCCGGCACTCCGAGTGCTTCAAGGGCGAATGGCGCGTCCTCTTGCCAAAGGGACTCGCCCTCCCAGCTTCGCGCCACCGTGTGAAGCGTGCCCGCGACCTTGTGGTCGAGGAGACTCCACGCCTTGCACGTTGCAGAAAGGGTGCGCGTGGCGCCCTCGGCCCCCTCATCGCTCACGGACGGCGTCATGATGATGGCTCCGTCGCCGGACACTTCGGTCTTGCACCGCAGATCGAGCATTAGGATTTCCGTGGGAATGGCGGACGCGCTGCCCCGCTCCACAGCAATATGCGAAAGCCGAAGCGGCATACGTGAAATGCCGTCGTTCTCGCCCCCAAAATGCGCCCATCCCTCCGGCGGCGCGGGAAACGTGAACGATTGCTCGCCGCCTGTCAGCGTGCCGAGCGTCCGTTCGAAGACTTGGAAATGGGAACCCAATCCGAGTTTCAGAATGTTGCCCGGCGCCCCGCCTCGAACCCGGAGTGTGAATTCCTTGGGCTTCCCAAATAGCGGCAACGAATGCGAAAGGTGCGTCGAACCCGACTTCATCAAATCGGCAGACCACATCCCGTCATGTAACGAACTCCCCGGCCCTTCGCCGAATCCGGAATCCGAATCGAACATGGTCACGACATAATCGCTGATGAATGGCGCGGGAGGAATCGGCGCCGTTTCCGTGGCTGCGCCCACTTTGCATGAGACCTCCGACACGAAGATGTCGCCTTGCGCCCCTGCCGCTCCCCCCGACTCCGCCAGAATGCCGATGGTCTTTATCGGTTGCCTGAGTACGCCGTCGTTGGGTCCGCCGAAGTGTGCGTCGGCGCTATCGGTCCTGCACTCGAGCCCCTGCCAGCCGGCGTTGGAGAACGTGATCGACTTCTGAAACGTCTGCCCCGCGTTGTCCGAAAAACGCACCGTCAGTGTTGACCCAATCGGTTTCTTGACCTTGAACGCGACGCTTTCGAGACAGAGGGGTTGCGGCAAGTCATAGTACGCCGCTACGTAGGAACCGCCCTTCGTGAAATCGTAGTGCAGCGCCAGCGAAGCTTCTTCGCCGGTTGCCACGCCTCCCGTTGCCCCGGGAAATTCCCCGCCGTTGTCGAAACGCCAAGATGCCGGTGCGCTCGGCACGCTCACGTCTTCGGCCAGACCAGTAGACAGTCCGCCGAACACCCCAACAAGAATCGCCGCAACTTGGAAAACTCGCATGACATCTCCACGAAATCGTTTAATCACCAACACCGGGATCATAGTTGGACAGCGAGACTCAATGCCACACTTTCGCCGCGCACGCCCTATGCGTACACTGATGGCACTGTCTGCTCAACGAAAAGGAAGCCTTTCGCATGCCATACACGCCCATCCTGGCGACGCTGGGATTCGTCATGTCCCCCGATGGTACGCACACGCTCATGGTGCACAGAAACAAACGGCCCGACGACCAGCATTTCGGCAAGTACAACGGTTTGGGCGGCAAGCTCGACCCCCTTGAGGACGTAGTCGCGGGGATGCGCCGGGAAATCCGCGAGGAAGCGGCTATCGAATGCGTGTCGCTCCAGCTCCGAGGCACGGTCAACTGGCCCGGCTTTGGGCCTCAAGGCGAACACTGGTTTGGCTTCATTTTTCGCATCGACCAATTCGAGGGAAGCCCTCCCGCCGAGAATCACGAAGGCTCCCTCGAATGGGTTCCCGTTGACCGCATTCTCGAACGTCCTCTCTGGGAAGGCGACCGGCATTTCCTGCCACTGGTGTTTGGCGCCGACCCGCGGCCGTTCCACGGCGTCATGCCCTACGAAGGCGGCCGCCCCCTCGGGTGGAGCTACTCCACCGCGTAAGCTCTCTTTGTGCCCATCTTACCTTCGGCCTATGGTCTAAGGCCTTCAGCCTCTCCTTAGTGATCCCCAGTTTGTTGCAAGTTGTGGTCTTCTATGGTGTTACAAATACATAACTATTGACAAGCAAGTCGGAAATAACAAAAAATGGGCTGAGCGCGCGTAATCCGAACCGGCAA
>JBAZRU010000586.1:0-4816 GCA_041662805.1 Candidatus Hydrogenedentales bacterium
ACGGGATGGCGTGACTAAAGTGCGCCTGTTCCGAGAACGTTTTTCAGGCCAGCCGGACATCTATGGCACTTACGACCCGCAAACAGGCCGGTCTTGGCAAGTCAAGGCGCCGGTGACTGATGAGGTTGTCTTGGATCATCTACAGGGCAAGAGGCCGTACGGCGTCTACCTGCTCTTGGGCGATCTGACGCGCGCAGCCGTTGTCGACTTTGACGTGGCCGAGTTCGGTCCCGTGCTCGAGTGTGTGGGAAGGGCCCAGCACTATGAAGTCGCGATGCATATCGAGCGGTCCAAGAGCAAAGGATTTCACGTCTGGTCGTTCTTCCCGGAACCTGGCGTGCCGGCATGGAAACCCCGTTGTGTTCTCCGGCATATCCTGGACGAGACTGAGAGCCCGAAAGTCGAGATCTTCCCCAAGCAAGACCGCCTGTCTGAAGATACCACCAATTGCGGTAATTTCATTAACGCTCCGCTTTTCGGTGCCCTTGTGCATCAAGGCAAGACCGTCTTCCTCGACCCGAAGCGTGGTCTGGCGCCGTTTCCAAATCAGTGGGAGTTCCTTGAGCGCGCTGAAGCTGTGCCCGAGACTAGGCTGGACGAGATTATCCAAGTAAATGGCCTCGACCGAAGCGACACTGACCATGGCGTGGGCTCCCCCTGTAACAGCCTGGGCGTGTTCGAGGCAGGCAGCGTGTTTCCGCCTTGCGTCCACACCATGCTACGCAATGGAGTAACGGAGAATCAGCGCGTCGCCTGTTTCCGGATTGCTGTCCACCTGCGCCGCGTCGGGCTGCCTTACGAATTGGCTGTCGCCGCACTAACCGAATGGGCGAGGAAGAATCGGCCCAGTCAGGGAAAGCAGATCATTTCGCAAACAGAGATCAAAGCCCAAGCCGCCTCGGCTTTCCTCAAGGAGTATCGCGGCAACGGATGCGAAGAACCGGCTGTGGCTGCTTATTGCGATCCGGAGTGCCCTATCCGTGCACGGCATTCCCTTGAAACGGCACGCGCCGAACTGCCGCAAGACAGGTGAACGTAACCCCAAAACCCGTAAACAGAGGAGGTAATCATCATGGCCACTACATGGAAAGCCAATGTAGAAGAAGCCGCCACGGCAGTCGCCGAAGGCACGTTTGACGCGGAAGTCACCGGCGTTCAGGACATGGACGGCCAGCACGGCCCGATGGTGCGAATCGAATTCACGTTGTCCACGGACGACGAATGGGACGAACGCCGCGTCACCGGGCTCGCAAGCAAGAAACTGAGCGAAAACACCAAACTCGGCCGCTGGGTCGCCGCCATCCTCGGCCACGTTCCGGAAGTAGGTGAAGAAGTGAGCGCTCAGGATCTCGTCGCGAAGGGATGCCGCGTCGTCGTTAAGCACAAGACTAACGCCGATGGCAAGGTTTTCGCGAATGTAGTCCAGGTGCTGCGACATAGCGACTGAAAACTGCGGGTGATTGCAGAACACAGGACAGAACTGAGGCGACCGTTTGCACTGTCCCGCGGCATGTACAGCGATGCCGACCAAGGAAGTACAACGTTACAACGTGCCGATCTTGGACTGCGTGGCACCTAAAAGAGAGAGAATGGTTTGAAACTGATGGATGCGAAGCAGGACGAAGATTATGATGAGACGCCTTCTGAGGCACACGATTTCTGCCTCGAACTGGGTGGGTTGAATGACGGTACGCTTATATTTGAGTCTGGGCTGGCACGCATCTTGAAGAAACACCCGATCAGCGTCAAACGTGCCGTTGAGCGAGGGGAGTTGCCGCCACCTACACGACTCATGGGGAAACCCGTGTGGACAGCCGGGTCTATTCGCCGGCACATTGAAGAGCGGTTGGAGTCAGAGGCTCGGTACCGCCGTCAGATGGAAGAACGAATGACGCGTCTCTAAAGTTGATTTTATGTACGTACAATATTATAATTGCCTTCCGTGAAGTCTGGACCCAAACACAAGAAGAAGTGCAAGAAACGCCCTGGTCGCCCGCTGAAGCCACCAAAGGAAAGGCGAAGCGCCCGGTTGATGTTGCGTTTGACTGTGGAGGAGCGAGAACGGATTCTGGCTGAAGCCAGGCACCGCAACTCTACGGTCACGGACTTGCTGATTGCTCCCTGGCGTAATGACAAGGATGACCCATGATGGCTGGCGTATGGCAGACTAAAGACAAGAACGGACGACCGCACAAGCTTTGGCGGTATTGGTTTGTAGACTGGGAAGGCAAACGGCGATATGGAACGGGAACGCCCAGCAAAGCCGATAGTCTTCGAGCGGCGCGGAAGCTCGAGGGGGAACACCGCGAGATCAGGCTGGGTCTACGGCCGCGTCCCGCGGCCGGGTTCGAACCGAAGGCGTTTTCCGAAGCTCGGCAAGAGTACCTTGACTGGGGTGAATCCCAAGGCGGGCGAGGGGGACATTCCTGGGGCGAGAAGCATCTGGCAACTCGAAAACGCCATCTCCGGTGGTGGCAGGAGAAGCTTGGCCCCAAGGTGGTTCCTGATTTAATGGGAAGTCTTCCGCGGGTAGAGAAAGCCTTGCGCGTGCTGGAAAAAGACGGCAAGGGCAAGAAGACGCTGGCTAATTATGCGGAATCCCTCTCGGCCTTCTGTGATTGGTGTGTCGAGCGCGAGTATCTCGCCGAAGATCCGCTCAAGCGTCTCAGGCGATTTGACACGACGCCACAGGTGAGGCGGCGCGCCTTGACGGCAACAGAGATCCGCACGCTGCTTGCCGCAGCCCCGCCGGACCGCAGACTCGTCTATGGTCTTGCCTGCGTCTCCGGCCTCAGGGCGAAGGAACTCGGATCGCTCACGGTCGGCCATGCCGATTTTGTGCGCGGTGGTCTGATCTTGGATGCCGCCTGGACGAAGAACCGCAAGCCAGGTTTTCAGCCGCTACCAAGCGCGTTGCTTGCATTTCTGAAAGAAATGTGTGAAGGAATCCCCAAGGACAAGCCTCTGCTTTTCTTTCCTTCCCATCCCGCACGGTCGCTGGACATTGATCTCCAGGCTGTCGGGATACCAAAATGGACAGACGAGGGGAAGGTTGATTTTCACTCGCTCCGCACTACGTTTACCACGCTGGTCATCGAGTGCGGCGCGAACGTCAAGGAGGCGCAGAGCTTGCTTCGCCATTCGACTCCTGAACTGACCATGAACGTGTACGCACGAGCCCGGTCTGATCGTCTCGAAGAGATTGCCGACAAGGTCGGAGAACGTCTAGGATACGGCGGCAAATGTGAAATATCTGTGAAACAGCCGGACATCCCCGAAAAAACCATCTCCACAACTCCTTCCGGAGCAGTAGGTTACGATGAAATAAAGATGGTGGAGGCGGCGGGAATCGAACCCGCGTCCGAAGGTGCTTCCGCGTGCGCTTCTACGTGTGTAGCCCGTCCTTTAGGATTCGCCACCGTTGGAGCCCGTCGGGCTCGGTTTCCAGGGCCGCTAGGCGGAGTGGATACTCACCCTCGAACGCTACGCCGTCGTCCGGGACCGAGGCCCGCTGTCGTCGCCTTAGCCACCTAGCAGGCGGTTAGTGGTAAGACGCGCAACGTTGTTTACGCTGCGAGTGCCAATGGTTCGTTGGCAGTTATTTGTTTTCCCGGTTTTTTACGAGGCCACCGGGGTCCTCGACACGCCACGCACACTTCTTCCACCCCCGTCGAAACCGTGTCGCCCCCACTGGGCAAACCAAATTCGTTCGGGTGGAACGTCATAACCATTATGCCACACTTCGCCAGTATAAGCGAATGTCGCATATTCCGGCGATTCTGGACGGTGCTCCTTTCTTGTTTAGCCGGGGTATGCCGCCTTCAGGGCCTGGTCGAGGTCCGCTTTGATATCTTCGATGTTTTCGATGCCGACGCATAACCGGATGTATTCGGGGGTGACGCCGGCGGCCTGTTGTTCTTCTTCCGTCAACTGCTGGTGCGTGGTGCTGGCGGGATGGATGACCAGGGTCTTGGCGTCGCCGATGTTGGCGAGGTGGCTCATGAACCGGGCCGCGTCGATGAAGCGCTCGCCGGCCTTCGCGCCGCCCTTGACCCCGAAGTTGAGCAGGCCGGAGGCGCCCTTCGGCAGGTATTTCTGCGCGAGGGCGTAATAGCGGTTTCCCGGCAGGCCCGGATAGTTCACCCAGGCCACGCGCGGATGGTCCTGCAGGTACTTCGCCACCGCGAGCGCGTTCGCACAGTGCCGGTCCATGCGCACCGGCATGGACTCCAGCCCCTGCAGCAGCAGCCAGGCCGACAACGGCGAGAGCGTCGGACCGAAGGTGCGCATGATCTCCATGCGCGCCTTCATCGTGAAGCCGAAGTCTCCGAAGGTCTCGTGGAAGACGACGCCGTGGTAGCCGGGCGAGGGCGTGGTGAACTCGGGAAACTTGCCGTTGCCCCAGTCGAACCTGCCGGACTCGACGATCACGCCGCCCATGGTGGTGCCGTGCCCGCCGATGTACTTGGTGGCCGAGTGGACGACGATGTCGGCGCCCCATTCGAACGGCCGGCACAGGTAGGGCGACGGCACGGTGTTGTCGATCACCAGCGGAATCCCCGCCCCGCGCGCGATCTTCGCGATCGCCTCGAGGTCCACGATGTTGATGAGCGGATTGCCGAGCGTCTCGGCGTAGACCAGCTTGGTGTTGGGCCTGATCGCCCGGGCGAAATCCTCCGGATTGTCGGGATGGACGAAGGAGGTCTCGATGCCCAGCTTCTGCAGGTTCACGCCGAGCAGCGTGTGCGTTCCGCCATACAGCGTGGAGGCCGATACGATGTGGTCGCCGGCCTTCACGAGCGTCAGCAGCGCGGTC
>JBAZRU010000587.1:0-4806 GCA_041662805.1 Candidatus Hydrogenedentales bacterium
AGTGCTACCCGAAATTCCACCCTACTCCGTGCAACCGTATCTGCGCGCGCGCTTCGACGAGACGGGGCGCGCACTTCGATTCGCCGGTGCGACGCCCGCGGATGTCGCGGCGTGGCGTGAAACGGCTCGCGCGAAGCTGCGCGAACTGTTGGGCATACCGACCATGCAGAGCGCGCCGCTGAATCCGAAAGTTACAGAAACCGTAGATTGCGGCGAATACACACGTGAGCGCGTCGAGATCCAGACCGAACCGGGCATCGTCATGCCGGTGTACGTGCTCGTGCCAAAGACGGGGACGAAGCCGTTCCCGACCATGATTGCCACGCACGGACATGGCGGGGGCGGCAAGGTTGCCGTGGCGGGCGTGGCCGACGATCCGAAGGTCGCGAAGGCCATCGAAGACTTCCGCTACGCCTACGGCGTGGACATGTGCAAAGCGGGCTTCATCGTGTTTTGTCCGGATGCGCGGGGCTTTGGCGAACGGCAAGAGCTGATGGCCAAGCAACGGGACACGTTGCAGCAATCGTGCCAGTGGATCAACAACATGGCCACGCCGCTCGGGCAGACCGTAACGGGCATGTGGGTGTGGGATTTGATGCGCCTCGCCGATTACGTCGAGACGCGCGGCGATTGCGATGCCAAGCGCATGGGGTGCGCGGGACTCAGCGGCGGCGGCCTGCAGACCTTGTGGTTCACCGCGCTCGACGACCGCGTCAAGGCGGCCGTCGTCAGCGGGTACTTCTACGGGGTCAAACAATCGCTGCTCGACATGCACGGCAATTGCTCGTGCAACTACGTGCCGCACCTCTGGGAAAACGCCGACCACGGCGACCTGGGTGCGCTCATCGCCCCTCGTCCGCTTATGATCCAATCCGGCGACCAAGACCCGCTCAACGGCGCGGACGGCCTGGGCAACGTCCGCCCGCAAATCGCCATCGCACACAAGGTCTACGAAATCCTCGGCGCGCCCGAATATCCTAAGCACGACATCTTCCCCGGCCCGCACCGCTGGGACGGCACGAACACTGTGCCGTTTCTTGTGGAGACGCTGAAGAAGTGATGATGCGCGTAGAAAACCCTGTATTCCCTGTTCAGGTAACGACGGCTATTAGCCGACAATGACAGCGTGTGCTAGAATTTGAGTGGGACAGAGCGAAGGCCAAATTAAACCTAAAGAAGCACCGGATCGCTTTCAAGGAAGCGGCTACGGTATTTGGAGACCCGTTGAGCGTCACGGTATACGATCCAGCCCACTCAGAGGACGAAGATCGTTACCTGACCGTTGGAACTTCGGAACAGGGAAAGTACATTGTCGTCGCCCACACGGACCGTGGCGATCGAACGAGGATTATTAGCGCACGAGAACTGAGGCGCGCGGAACTCAAAGACTATGAAGACCAAATCAAGAAAAGAAGAATCTGACGAACTGCAACCGGAGTATGACCTAAAGACTCTCCTTAAAGGTGGAGTCCAAGGAAAGTACGCAAGGCGCTACCACGAAGGAACAAACCTTGTTCTCCTTGCGCCCGATGTCGCAGCGGCATTCCCTACCGCCGAGACTGTAAATGAAGCACTTCGGCTTGTCATGCAACTGAAGAAGCTGCCGAAGTCAGCGAAACGTTCAGCAACGGCCAGGACAAGATAGCCGGATCAATCGACTCTTTTCTCTCCACACTTGGGGTTCAATCAAGTCATATGCAAAAGAAAGCCATCGAGGGATGATTCCCGCCAGATCATCAACGAACGTTCGTCCTTTCCGGTTCATTACTCCGCAAAGCGGAATGAATAGAGTTTCATGGCGCGGTAGACGATCTTCAGCCGGACAGGTTTGCCGGCCCAGGCACTGAGGTCGCTGTTGCCTTTCCAGGAGATAGTGCGGGACAGGGAGTTGCCGCCGAATTCGTCGCAGTCCGCGAGAGTGAAGCCGGGGATTTCGCTGCCGTCGGCATCCAGTAGGGCCACTTTTCCTGTACCCAATGCGCTGCCATCCATGTTCAGCACGAGAGACTTTCCTGCGAACGTGATTGTGGGTGTGGTCAATTCGCCGCCTTCGTAGGCGGCATCCGCGGATACAAACCCGTCGAGGCGCTGTTCGAGCCGTTCGATCACGCCGCCGCGTTCGACGCCGGTGGTGCCGTGGGTGTGAGAGGACCCGCCGTAGTATTGGTAGAGCGTATCGCCGTTGCGCACCACGCCCACAGCCATGTACATCTGCCCGGCGTCTTGCGTGCCTTCCAGTCCCAAGGGCACGTAGGGCGCGCGCGATACGCGAGTCCACGCCACGCCGTCGCGGCTGACGGCCATCTGTATGTCGCACAAGCCGTCGTTGCCGTATTTGCCGACCGGCGGCTCGGGGAAGTGCCGGTATGCCGATGGGAACATGAAATACGCCTCGTCGGCCCAGGAGTATTGAATGCAGGCAGGGTTGTAGTGGTCCGAGATCTGCGGGTCTTTCTCGTCGTAGCTGAAGACGATGGGGACTTCGCGGCTCGGTACGGGGATCTTGTCCTCGCCCCAAATGAAGTAGGGCTTGTCGAGTTGTTGAAATGGCCATGGCTGCAGGATGTCGTCCACCTCAACGCGGCCGACCTTGCGCAAGGGGTCCCACACGCGGATGTTGGCCACGTACTTTTTCAGGCGCGTGTCGTAGAAGGCCTGGTTGGCCGTGTCCGGCGACAGCGGCAGAACGCGAACGGGCGGGTCGGTCCAGTGAAGTCCGTCGGGTGAGGTCCAAATGTAGAGCCCTGCCTTCTCGGGATCCGGCCAGTACATCGCCGAGACGGCCTTGAAGCGTTGCTCGGGTTTGCACGCGGGATCGAGGAAGACCGTCGTCTCGACGACGCCGGTCAAGACGATGTTGTTCTCTTTCGAGCCCTGATAGTCGAAGAGGCCCAGGTTGGGCTTCTCCCATGTGCGCCCATCATTGCTCCGCGCGAAGCACACACAGTAGGTGTTTGCCGCGTCGCGCGCGAGGTACCACATTTTGTATTCGCCGCCGTCTTGCAGGACGCTGACGCAGAACCCGATTTCGCCCGATTCCCACGGCTTGTCGGGAAGGAGGACCGTTCCGGCCTTAGCGGGGGGATTCATGGTGAGGGTGACGTTGTTGGACTCCGCGATGAAGCGGCTGTCGATGAAGAGCTGGGGGCGGTTGCCTACGTCGATGACTTGAGCCGTCGCCGCGAATGGGACGACGAGATTGAATACGGCATACAGACTTGCGATGGCGACGATGCTTCGCATGGCGCTCCCCCTCTGCGATGTTGGTTGCTCCGAATCCAAAGGATAGAGCGCGCGTGCATCTAAGGCAAGACCGAACGTGGATGGGACAGGGAGGGCGTCAAATCGCGGTGGCAAGCGCGTCTCCGAGACTCGCCTTGAACAGCGCGTATTTCCTGTGCACAATCTGCTGGCCACGCTGCAAGGGCATTCAAGCAACTACGCATGATCGAGAGGACAGCCATGGACAAGGTCGCAATTATTGGGGCCGGACCCGCGGGACTGGTGACCGCGCGGTATTTGAAGTCGGAGGGGTTCGAACCCGTTCTGTACGAACAAGGCGACCGCGTCGGCGGACAATGGACGGGCGATGCGCGGTACAGCGGCGTGTGGCCGTCGATGCGTACGAACACGAGCCGCGTGATGACGGCATTCAGCGATCTTGCGTATCCAGAGGGAACGCCCGTCTACCCCACAAACCAGGCCGTGTGCGAGTATTTGGAGCGGTACGCGGAGCAATTCGATCTCGTCTCCTCCATTCGTTTGCGGACGCGCGTCGAGCAAATCGCCCGGGCCGCGGACGCGCATCGCTGGGTAGTCCGTAGTGTAGGCACGGATGGATCCGTTCGCGAAGAAACGTTCGACCGCGTGGTGGTGGCATCGGGGCGGTATCACAAACCGATGATTCCAGCCGTACCGGGGCTTGATTCGTTTTCGGGCGCCGGTGGCGTATCGCACACATTTGCGTACAAGAATCCCGAACGCTTTCGCGGTATGCGCGTGATTGTCGCAGGGTGCAGCATCAGCGCGTTGGAAATTGCGAGCGACCTCGCCATGCTGGGCGCGGCGCACGTTACCGTAACGAATCGCCGCCAGCGGTATGTTTTTCACAAGTTGCTGGCAGGTGTTCCCACGGAGCACATGGCCTTCACGCGGTTCGCTGGACTTGCGGCGGAGTGCATGCCCAAGGAGATCGTGGCCGAGGGCCTCAAGGAACTCATCGTGCGAACCAGCGGCAGCCCGGAACAGTTCGGTGCACCGAAACCCGCGGACAACATCTTCGAGGCGGGAATCACGCAGTGCCAGCATTACCTCCCGCTGGTCGCGGAAGGGCGTATTCACGTAAGGCCATGGATTGAATCGGTATCGGGCTCAACGGTCCACTTCACCGATGGAAGTTCCGAAGAATCCGATGCAATCATTTTCGGCACGGGATACGATTTGGATCTGCCCTTCTTCGGGCCGGAAGAGAGACGCAGCCTCAACCTCGACGAGCGGCGCATCGACTTGTATAAGTTCACGTTTCACCCCGATCTTCCCGGTTTGGCGTGCGTGGGCATGTTCGATCTCGTCGGCCCCTATCTGCCGGTGCTTGAATTGCAGGCGCGTTGGCTCGCGTATAGCTGGAGCGGCGCGATCGACGGACCAACACGCGAGGAGATGACGGCCGGATTGGAGTCAAGCCGTTCGAAACGCGGCGGCCCCAAGGAAATCCCCATGCACGCGGCGGCGCTTCTCTTTGCGCGGGCGGCCGGCGTGGAGCCGAATTCGGCGCAGTGGCCCGACTTGACACGCGCGTTATATTTC
>JBAZRU010000588.1:0-4798 GCA_041662805.1 Candidatus Hydrogenedentales bacterium
TTGAGGTCCACGCCCGCCACCGGAAATTGGGTTAGCGATGATGCGCACATTCATGACGGCATCATATCTCACCACGGAGGCGAGACGAAATGTTCTCAATGGATGCATCAGCGGGAGAACAGAAGAGCGGAAGATCCATCGAAACATGCGTTCAGAATGTGAATGAATAGAGCCGGCGGGACTTCACGACCGGGCGGTCAGATGGAGTGATCGCCCTCGCCGTCGCCCTCGAACATTTCGTAATCATCGAGCTGCCCGAGTTGGAGATTGGACGAAGACACGATGCTCTCCAGGGTAGGCTCGCGCTTCGTGTCTGAGTCAGTGACCACTGCTTCGGCCTCGATGTCCAACTTCTCGATTGAGCGGGAGCCGGTGCCGCCTGAGAACGGAGAGGGACTTGCCAGGCCTTCGAAGAACGCGGGTGTCAATTCGAGTTGCCTGTCCTCTACGGGGTCGGCTTCCTGGGTCTGAAGTTGGGAACCCAACCGGGTCAGCACGTCGGCAGCCGTGGCCAATTGGTCGGCCACTTTGTGATGCTGCCGACACAGGGCGTCGTACACATTTTGAAGGCGCGCCATGCGGCCTTCGATTTCACCCGCCTGGGCATTGGCTGCAGCAACTTGGCCGGCAGCTTCCTGGCGCAAGGCATCGAGTTCGTGTTCCCGCTCTTCGCAGTCGCGCTCCCTGGCTTGCAGGCGCGCGCGAAGGTCGTCGCGTTCGCTTTCAACATCTTCGAGCCGTGCAACGAGCCTTTGCTTGTCTTCCTCCAGCAGCGAGCGTTCGGCTGCCGCTTCGGCGCGCAATTGGACGGAATCGGCGCGGGCCTGCTCGGCTTCGGAGCGCAGCCGGTCGACTTCCGCGCGAACTCGATCGAGTTCTTCCCGATTCTCCTGCAGTTCATGCTGCTTTGAATCGAGTTCCGTGCGAACCCTGTCTTGCTCGCTTCGGAGCAATTCCGCTTCCGCACGCGTACTCTCCAGCGCCGCGACCGCCGTGTCCCGCGCGCTGCCCATTTCTTCCAGGGCCGACTTGGTATCAGTCAATTCGGATTGAAGGCTCTCCATTTCGGAGGGGCTGATCGCATTCGCTGCCTGATGCGCCAGTAACTGCTCCAACTCGCCTATCCGGCGATTGTGCTCTTCCTCGACCTCGGAAATGTGGGCGCGGCGTTCTTCCACTTGTTGGAGAAGAATCGTGGCGCGCTCAACCAGTTGGTCGCGCTCGCGGGTGGCCGACTCGTTGCTTCGGCTGGCGTCCTCAAGCTGTGCGCGCAACGCGGCAAACTCATCGGCAAGCGACGCCCTTTCTTCGCGAAATGCTTCAAGTTCTTTCGTAGCCTCCGCAAGAGACGAGGACAAGCGTTGGGCCTCGGCTTGGGCAGCCTCCGCCTCCTGGCGCGATTCGCTCAATTGCCGGTCAAGCAGCGTAGCGCGTTCGGCCTGATCGCGAACCTCGTTTTGCACCGTGCCCAGTTGCTGCTGCAAATCCTTGGCAACTTGCCAGTGATTCTTCGCCCCAGCTCTGACTTCTTCCAACTGACGCTGCAACTCGTGCGCGGTTTCAATGCTGTCCTTGGCTTCTCGAAGCGCTTCCTGCAACTCCTGCCGGTGGGAGGCGCGTACCTCTTCGAGTTCGAGCGCCATTCGGGAACGGGCCGATTCCAGTTCGGCAACGCCGTTGGCGCGTGCTCGTGCCGTCTCTTGACGAGCGAATTCGAGTTGCTCGGCGATTTCTTCGCGCTGGGAACGCAATGCGTCCAATTCATCGCGAAGCGAGGCGGCTTGCTGTTCGGCTTCCTCAAGCTTTCGGGCAAGCTCCTCTTTGGCCGTACGCTCGGCCTCCATGCGCACGTTACCGTCGTCGTAGGAATAATCCGGAAGTTCGCCGCCGCGGCCGCCCCGCTGCAGCAGCGACCGCAATTCGTCGACCTCCTGCTGCTTCATGGCCAGCAGCGAATCGCTCTCGGTGCGTACCTGGCGCTTAATCAAATCCAGTTGCGATTCCGAGCTGCGAGGGACGATGTGTATGATCGTCCCCGCATCCAACAGTTCCTTGAAGGACTTGGGGAGATTGTGCAGGCGGCCATGGTGAACGCTGGATGCCAGGACAACCGAGTGATGGTTGTCCAGGAAAATTCGTATAACACCCTCCAACTCCTCGATCCATTCGCGCAACGCTTCAAGTTGATCGACGAGCAGGATGGCCGTCTGGGCGCGTTCCACGGGGGAGGGGTCGTCAATGAGCGCACGGACTTGGTCGGGGAAATCGTAAGCGGTTACGTAGGCCAAGCCGGTCTTTGACGAGCCGGCGCGGATCCGGTTCACGATTGAATAGAGAAGGTGGGTCTTTCCACACCCCTCGTCACCGAGGAGCAATACGGGCTGGGGACTAATCGGCGCCAACTCGGAAATATCCCGGCACACCTCGAAGGCACGCCGATTCGCATCGTCGACCAGAAAAGTGCCGAAGTTAAATCGCTTCATACCCCCCGGTTCTCCGACAGCGGAACTCATTCGAGATTCTCACCCTCGCATTTCCGAGGAATACCAATACACTCGCTGATTTTTCATTCACTATCCGCCACGACACTGGGAGAAACGGTGTCGACAATGGACCCACATCTCCGAGATTACAAAGCGCGACTCTCATCGATTCGCCCGTCGATTCACGGCGAAGAAACTCAGATGCGCCAAGATGTTCGGATTCTAGACGGTCGGGAGTGGTGAGTCAACCAGTGAGCTTCTGTGGCGATGGCGAGCCCGGCTGGACGGCCAGCGGCTCAGGGAGGTCTGGCGGCGGGTGCGAAGGAATCCAAGCGGATGGGTGCATTAGCACGCTGCGTCCGGTTGCCGTTGGAGGTGTCGCTCTGGTATCGTTCGAAGGAAGGTTGCGGGGGACACGAATGCGTATAGACATAGCAGCCCAGACGGATATCGGCAAGCGCAAACGGAACAACGAGGATTTCTACGGCGTGTTTCGCGAAGACACGCCGAGTCTGCAGTTGTTTCGCGAAGGGGCCTTGTTGTGCGTGGCGGATGGCCTTGGCGGCCACGAAGGCGGCGAAATAGCCAGCAAGTTGGCCGTGTCCGTGGTAAAGGACATGTTGAAGCAGGCCCCGCCGGCGCCACCCGCCGACGCCGAAGAGGACGAAGGGCTTATCCCTTCGCTCCGTGAGGCGATTCGTAAGGCGAACGAGACAATCTTCCGCACCAATCAGGACTTGATCACGTCGGGCCGCCCCATGGGAACGACGCTCATCGCGGCGATTGTCACACCGAGGAAAGTCTACATCGGGACGGTCGGGGATTCGCGGTGCTATCACTTGCGGGACGGCGAAATCATCGCGAAGACGGAAGACCATTCGTGGGTGGATGAACAAGTGAAGCAGGGCCTGATGACCAAGGCCGAAGCCGAATCGGATATGCGCCGCCATGTGGTGACGCGGAGCATCGGCACGCATCCCGTTGTCGACGTCGATACGTACATCTGGCATGTGGTTCCCGGGGACACGTTGCTCGTGTGTACGGATGGTCTCATCAACATGGCCAAGGATTCGGAAATTCTGGCGGTATTCAACACGGGCAGCGCCCCGGCGGACATCGCCCATCGGCTTATCAACCTCGCTAATGACAATGGGGGCCGCGACAACATCACCGTGATCGTCGCAGACATCTCGCCCAGTCTTCGCACGGTAATCCAGCGCCGCCTGCACTCCTTCTCGAAGCGGCGGGGCGCGAAGCTCTTCTGGTTCCTTCTAGTGCTGCTCTACGGCGCTTTGTGCTTCATCGGCGGGGCGTGGTGGGCCAAGGGTACCATTCCATTCCTCGAATGACCGAATGTGAAATTGCTGCCCATCCCACTCCACGTAAGTGCGGTGAAAAAGCCAGTCGCCGGTGTTGATGTAGAACCCCGTACCGTCCGGCGTCGAGTGTTCTTCTTTGACGGGGTAATGGGAATGGCCGCACATGACGACCTCCGCATCGCCTCGGGCTAGCACGGCCTTGGCATACGCCTGTAGCGGCAGAACCTGAGACCCCTTGCTCACATCATCCGCCATGAACATGTGGCGGCTTCCCCGCGCAACCCCCTGCGCCACGGCCATGGCCCAGTCCGGATGCAGCAGGCTGAAGAGCCAGACAATCGGCCGCGCGCGAGCGACCCACCGATAAACCCTGTAGCCCTTGTCTTTGGGGTCAATTCCATCGCCATGAACGAATCGCACACGATAAGGGCCAAACTGAAGGGTGACGGGGGCGGTGTGAATCGCAAATTTCAGATGGTCGCGTAGAAACCGGCCAGCCCAGAAATCGTGGTTGCCGCAGCAGAAATGAAACTCGACACCGGCGTCGGACAGATCGGCGAAGACGCGTAGCACGTCAAAGTATCCGGAGAAGATAACGTGCTTGTATTCGAACCAGAAATCGAAGAGGTCGCCAAGAACGACGACACGTTCCGTCTGAGTCGGGTCGATTTGGCGCAGGAAACGGGCGAATTCCGCCATCCTGGCCCGGCCATCCTCAGCGACGTTCAGGTGCACGTCGGAGAAGATTAGAGTGTTCATTTGATCACGCCGAATTTGCTCAGCGGCCAGAGCCGCAGGATTGCTTTACCAATGACGCGTTGATCGTCGACTGGCCCGAACGTGCGGCTGTCCTTGCTCGGGCGGCGGTTGTCTCCGAGCACGTAGTACTCGCCCGCACGCAACTTGGCTTCGTCTCGTTCCTTCGCTTGGAACGGCTCGGTTATCTCGGAGGGCAAATAGCTCTCCTCGACACGTCTGTTGTCGACGAAAAGACTT
>JBAZRU010000589.1:0-4781 GCA_041662805.1 Candidatus Hydrogenedentales bacterium
TGCGGCGGGTGAGATTGGCCACCTGGGAATGCTATCCACGCGTCCCCGTTTTCGCAAGGCGATTGATGCGCGCAAGTACTCGAAAGCGGTGGGCGTCAATACCGACGAAGTGCTGAAGCAGATGCAGGCAAGCCTGAAGCCCGAGGCGTGGGAACGCTTCGAATCGTTGCGTAACCGTTGCCTGAGGCTGGAGCAACTGGCGCAGCAATTCCGAGGCATACAGGCGTCGGAACAGAGCACGGTCAAAGATTTTCAGACGAATTCCCTGGAGCGATTGCTCTGGATGTTTCTAAAGCTTCTCTATAGCCTCGACGCCCTTAATCTGTTTTTGCGCGGAACGAATCGCGTGGAATTGGCGAAGCAGTTCGAATCGAGCGAGAAGGAACTGAAAGCGGCTCAGGAGAGCAAGCGCAGCGAAAAGGTGACGAAGTCGCTGCAGGATAAGCTCGATACCTTGCGGCAGCGTTTGGATAATTACGACAAGACCCTTGAGAATCGCGACTTCCTCGCCATCGAACTGGATCGCATCGAGCAGAAGGTGAATGCGATTAGCGAAATGGCCATCAACTCGCGGGATGCGGCGGATTTTTCGGCGCAGGTGGACGGTATCACCGAGGGCATCGCGGCAACGGAAGAGGCGATGCGGAGTCTGGACGTGGCACCCGTGCTGGAGCGCGAAGACCATCCGAGTCTGTTGCGGCGCGCCACCCCGCCGCCGTTGTTGACCCAACGCAAGTGAGAAGAGGGACTTCATGAGCACTGAATTGCGGCCGGCGTGGGTGGTCAAACTCGAAGAGACCTACCTCGCAGGTGGGTCTAACATGTTTATCCTCCATGGCAACGTGGATGACCTTGTGCCCGGCGAGGAAAGCGGGAAGACCGTGTTCGAGCCGCTGACGGATTATCTGACACGGCGCACGTTCGGCAGCTACGATCTTGTGCTGCACTATGATCTGGGGCGCGGGCTTCGGGTGTACTCGGGCGGCGATGCGCAGCGGCTGACGCGGATGAGTTCCTTGCTCGACCGCTTGCTGGGCGGCCATCCGGAGTTGCCGTCAGAACCGGGGCAAGCATTCCGGGTCATTGATCGGCTCATTTCGTTGTTGCTGGTGGACGAAAAGAGCGCCGCGCAGAAAGTTGCGGTGCTGTTCGACTATGCCGATTTCATCTGTCCCGCCGATGATCGGCCCAGTCCCTATCTGGCTACGTTTTTGAATTGGGCGCGCAGTCCGATCATTCGCAGGGTGAATCTCGCCTTCGTGTTGATGACAGAGAGTCTGGCCCGCTTGCACGGGACGCTTGTGCAGAATGGATATACAGAAGAGATCACGGTGTCGCTGGCCAGTCTGAGCGAGCGGCAGGCGTTTATTGTGCAGCGCTACCCCGGCCTGAGCGCGGATGCCGAACGGCTGGCCACAATGAGCGCGGGACTCACGCTTGTAAATCTGGACACGATGCTGCGGTTGGCTACGCGTCCGCAGGCGGCGGGGCGCGAGAAGGAAGAGGCTGTAAAAGCCGAGCCGGAGGTGCAGCGAATTGCAGCCGTTTCCGACGCGCGGCTCACGGAAATCAAGAAGGGGCTGATGGAGGCGCAGTGTCCGGGCCTAATCGAATTCGTGGAGCCGAAGTTCGATTTCTCAATGGTGGCCGGGCACAAAGCAGCGAAAGAGCGCTTGACCAACGACGCGCAATTGATGAAAGAGGGGAAGCTCGATTCTGTGCCCATGGGCTATCTGATTTGCGGCCCGGTCGGCGTGGGCAAGACGTTCATGGCGCTTTGCTATGCGGGGTCCATCGGTATTCCGTGCATCACCATCCGGAATTTCCGAAGCAAGTACGTCGGCGAGACCGAGTCCAATATCGAGCGGATCTTGTCGGTTGTGCGCGAGTTGGGTCCCGTGGCCGTGATCGTCGACGAGGCCGACGCCGCGTTGGGGAACCGATCTGCCGACGGCGATTCAGGGACGAGTTCCCGTGTCTTTGCGCAGATCGCCTCGCAGATGGGGAACACGCAGTATCGCGGGAAGATCATTTGGTTTCTATTGACGTGCCGCCCGGATCTGCTCCCGATCGACCTCAAACGCCAAGGGCGTTGCGAAGAACACATCCCACTGTTCTACCCGGAAACACTCGAGGATCGCGTCGAGATGTTCCTTGCCATGGGCAAGAAGCTCAAGCTCCCCTTGGACAAGAGTGCATTGCCCGACCTGAGCAAGATCCCTTCGCTGAGCGGCGCGGATATCGAGAGCGTCCTGACGCGGGTGCGGCGCGAATCCATGCTTCAGAAACGGACGGTTGATGCCGCCTTGATCGACGAGGTACTCAAGAATTTCCGCAGCCTGCGGAGCGAAGCGCACGAACTGCAGTGGTTGGCTGCTATCCTCGAATCATCAGACCTCCGGTACTTGCCCGAAAAGGTCCGAGTTGAGATCGAAAAGCCGGGCGCATACGAGGCCCTGGCTCGCAAACTCCGCGAACTCCAGGCCCTCGAAGGCGGTGCCTTCGCACGCTAATTTTCCTTATTTGTGATCCACTACGAGCAAGAAGCGTCCGATGCCGCCGTCAAACTTAACGTCGTCGGGATTCACGTCGTGCTCCATCCTGGTGCCGGTGTAGTACATCCACCAGGTGTTGGGCGCATCGCCGGGCGTTGCGCCGGGCATCACGTAGACGCCCTTGGAATCGAAGGTTGCGCCGGGAGGTAGAAGTGGGTCGCGTCCTTGGCGCATGAAGTGGACGCCGTCGCGGCTCCATGCCAAATGGCTTTGGACGGTTTGTTGCTTGGTGTAGAAGGCGGCGGGAAGCAGCACGTAGAGATGATCGGCCAGTTTCGTCGCCGCGTTCGAATAGAACTGCATTTCCTCCGGATCCTTGTCGTCGTGACTGAAGATTTCGACCGGGTCAGGAAAACCGCCGAAATTGACAGACTCCGTGTAGCCGACCGCGCGCGCGCCTTTGAAGTCCCCGCCTTGCCACACGCGCGTGTACAGGCGATATTTGCCGTCATCCGGAATGCAGGCCGTCGTCGTGTCGGAGTTCTTGGGGCTGATGGGCTCGGGTAATAGCGACCAGTGCAGCCCGTCGGCGGATACTGCCCCGTACACCCACCACGCCTGTTTTTCGGCGTTGAACCGCTGCCAGATCATTTTGTACTTCTCTTGTGGGTCCTTTCCCTCGTCCAAGAAGACACTGGAGAACGCAAAGCCGCCCATCTGCGGCCCGTAGAGGAGCATGTTGTTGTTCTTGTCGCCTTTGTATTCGACGAGCCCAAGTTCCGGCTTGGTCCAGTGCACGCCGTCGGGAGACTCCGCGTAGCAGAGTGAGGAATCGTCGTCACGCTTGTAGGCGTCGTCGTAAGCGCCGTACCACATGCGCCAACGGTTGCCTTCGCGAATTACGGTGGCCCCGTTAACGCAGTGGCTCTCCCATGGCTTGTCTGCCGATAGCACGGCCTGCTCACTTCGATCTTGGATACGAAACTCGGGCGTACGCTCCGGCTCGCCGCTCGCCGCCGGGAGTGTAAGCACGAGGGTAAGCACCAACACCGCGCAGAAGTGGGGAGCAGTCTGACGTCCAACCGCGCGCAGATATTTGAGGCAGAGACGTAGTGACTGTTCGAGCATGGCCATATGGACTCCTTTCTTTTCGTCGAGGATTTCTTCGCTTCAGGTCTTCACGTCGACCAAATTCGCTACGTCCAGACCGTCGCTGTGGGCAGCTGCGCAGCGTGATATGATGAGGCACTCCGGGCGCGACGGCGTGCTTGTCGACGCATACAGATAGAGTACTCAATGGGCGAGGGGGAACGTCAATGGCTAAGTGGCTGTTCCTAGTTGGGGAGTGTTAAACATGCGGATCGCGGTGTTGGTGGTGGCGGTTCAGGTTCTCGGTGTCGGGTCGCAGGCCAGCGAGACAGGTTCGTTCGTAATCGATACGAAGTATCCTGGGGGCAACATCGTCATTGAACGTGTGGAAAGAGACACGCTCTACCTGAGCCCGGACTTGCGCGATACGGAGGGGTGGTGGTTCTACTGGAACTTTCGCGTCTCGGGGGCGGCGGGACGGACGTTGACGTTTCGTTTCAGCGATAAGAACCCCATTGGCGTGCACGGGCCAGCCGTTAGCACGGACGGTGGCGCAACGTGGTCGTGGCTCGGCGCGGATAAGGTGAAAGGTCCCTCTTTCTCGTACTCCTTTCCTGCCGACAATGGGTCCGTGTGGTTCTCGTTCACGATTCCGTATCAGAAGGCCGACCTGGGCAAGTTCCTGGCCGCGCATAGTAACTCTTCCGTGCTCGTGACGGAGAGTCTGTGCAAGAGCGCAAAGGGGAGAGATGTCGAATTGCTGCGCGCTGGGAGGCTCGATGGCGAACCCAAGTTCCGGATGGTTCTCACCGCGAGGCACCACGCGTGCGAGACGATGGCCAGCTTTGCCTTGGAGGGTTTTCTGGACGCGGTACTCGCAGAGGATGACGACGGCTATTGGTTTCGGCGCAATGTGGAGATCCTGGCGGTTCCGTTCGTAGACAAGGATGGGGTAGAGGACGGCGACCAAGGCAAGAACAGGCGACCGCGCGATCACAACCGCGACTACATTGGTCCGAGCGTTCATCCCGAAGTGGCCGCGCTTCGGACCCGGGTGCGCAATTGGTCGGATGGCAAACTCCGCATGGCGTTGGATCTGCATTGTCCGTATATTCGCGGCGAGCACAACGAGGACATCTACATTGTCGGCAGCGCGGACGAGGAGATGTGGCGGGAAACGCAGGTCCTTGGGACGGC
>JBAZRU010000590.1:0-4780 GCA_041662805.1 Candidatus Hydrogenedentales bacterium
TAAAAATGGAGAACATCGGAGCGCCGCAGTTTTGCCGCGGGAAATCCCGCATTGACCACGGCAAGAAAATCGACGATGTCCCGCTCCGTGACCATGACGTCGTCGGGATGTCCGGCATAGATGGTGTCAGTTGTCCCCAAGAGCGAATACCCGCGCCACGGAAGAATGAAGAAATGGCTGGACTCGCTCGGCACCGTTACGGCATGGCCCTTCGTCAGCGCCCTGGTGATTAAGTGAATGCCTTTGGAGCGAATCAGGTGCCGCGCAGCATGCGGCTTCGTGTCCGAATCGCCGCTGCCGGAGATCTCCGGCATGAGAAGGTCGGCCCACGGTCCGGCGGCGTTGATGACGACGGATCCCCTGACTTCATACTCGGCGGGCTTGGCTGCTTGTTCCGCGGGCATGGGCGACTTGTCCAGCACGCGAATGCCCGCGATTCGGGCGCTCTCGCGAATGAATCCTGTGACTTCCGCGTAGTTGGCAACCTGGGCCCCATGTTCCGCGGCGCTGAGAATGCATTCCAGCGCGAGACGTTCCGGCGAATACATCTGATAGTCGTGGAACGCAAGCGCCCCGCCCAGATCGTCCGAAGCAAGGCTCGGCTCCAATGCAATGGTCTCGTCGCGCGAAAGCTTCTTGTGCGCGGGAATCACCTTCTCCGGATCGTCGAGCCGGTTCCGGTCATAGGAGAGCCAATCGTAGAGTCGAAGTCCTATCGACTTCATTACCCTGTCGCGGCGCTTCTTGGATGACGTGGGAAGAAGAAACGTGAGCGCATCGATCATGTGCGGGGCCGTGTTGGACCATACGCGCCGCTCGCGCAACGACTCGCGAACTAGACTTAGCTCCAGATTCTGAAGATAGCGCAGGCCGCCATGAATAAGCTTGGACGACGCCGCCGTCGTGGCGCCCGCGAAGTCGTTCTTTTCGACCAGTGCGACTGACAAGCCCCGCAACGCCGCGTCGCGCGCAATGCATGCCCCCGTAATTCCGCCTCCAACGACGACGATGTCGAAACTCGTGGAGGCCATCGCAGCGAGATCGCGTTTCATAGCGTGGTTGGAGCTTCCTCTATTCTTCCGAAGATACGCCTTCCTTTATTTCAAGCGAACACCAAGTGCTAGTATACGAATTCCTGCGGACGATGCGAAGCGCACACGCGCGTTCGGGGAACGGCACAGACTACCGACAGGAGTCATGCTCCATGAAACATCTCATGTCATGCAATTGCTCTCGAAGAGATTTTCTCGCTGTGGGCCTTGCGGCCGCCTCGACGTTCTCGGGCAGCAGACTACTGGCCGATACGCCTTCGCCATCTCGGAAGAGCACCTCGCCCTTCGCAACGCGAGGGGTAGTCGTCATGGCGAGCGACCTCAGTTCCTGGCCATGGGTGGAACGGGCTGCACAGACGGGCCTAACGACCATCGGTCTTCATGGTTCATCCGGGGATAACATTGCTTTCCTGATGAGTGAACCGGGGCAAGCTTTCGTGCGCGAGTGCGCGGCAAATACGATTGCCATCGAACACGAATTCCACGCGGCAAACCAGTTGCTGCCTCGCGATCTCTTCGAAAAGGACGCGACCCTGTTTCGGATGAACGACGCCGGGGAGCGCACGCCCGACTCAAACCTGTGCGTCAGCTCGCCGCGCGCCTTGGAAATCGCCTCCGAAAACGCCGTGCGATTCGCTCGCGATTTGCCCTCAACCACGGGACGCTACTACTTCTGGTCGGATGACGGCCAGCCCATGTGCCGGTGCCCGAAGTGCAAGGGACTCTCGGACAGCGATCAGACCCTGCTGCTTGAGAATACCCTGCTCAACGCCGTGAAGCAGGTCCGCGCGAATGCAACGCTCGCCCATCTGTGCTATCACCGCACCCTCCCTCCCCCGACCCAAGTTAAGCCGGAGCCGGGTGTGTTCCTGGAATTCGCTCCCATCGGAAGGGACTCAACCAAGCCTATGGGCGACCCAACAATCGCCCCCCATGCGGTTTTGCTCGAACAGCTTGCCAGCAATCTCGCGCTCTTCGGTTCGGACACCGCGCAAGTGCTCGAATATTGGCTGGACGTTTCACGATTCTCGGGATGGAAACGGGAGACACTTACCAAGATCCCGTGGAATCGGGACGTGTTCCAGGATGACCTTCGAACGTATGCGAAGCTCGGTGTCCGGCACATCACAACATTCGCATGCTGGATCGATGGCGAGTACGTAAAGCGATTTGGCGACCCGCCTCTGGATGAATACGGAGAAGGGCTGCTTTCCGTCGCGAAGGATTAAGGCGTTCCCTCTTCAGAGTGACTACCTTCGTCCAATCAGAAGCGAAGTCCTCCCTGCAGATCGCGGACAGGCGGCACTTCGTCCATGAGGCCGTGCGAAGCTAGCGCGTAAGCCATTACTGAGGAAGCCAGGTATCCCGAGCCTGCCCGCCCGCAGTAGTAGTCGCCTTTGCCTTCCATGCCCGACGTGAAGTAGCCGTTCTTGTAGTTGTGTTGCAGCACATACTCGACCAAGGGCTTCGCCGTTGCGAGATACTTCATGTCTCCGCTGCGGCGCGCTATCGTCACAAGGCTCATGATCACCCCGCCTGCGTCGCACGAGAGCACCAGCTTCTTATCGGCGATACACTGCGGGATCCGCATTGCCTCGATGGTCTGGTCGCACATAGCCAGCAGGCGTTCATCTCCTGTCGCGCCATAGCCAAAGGCCGCCGATGCCAAGATGACACCCACATGCTCGTGATTGTCCGTCCATGACCACGGTTCCAGATAACGCTTGCCGCCGGCATCCGCGGGCTTGCCGGTCTGGGTGTCCAGTGCGTCGTAATATCCGGGCCCGCCCGTATCATCGCGACGGGGCGTGTAGGCCCACTTTTGGTAGGCCAGCAAGTACTCCAATCCTTCATCGCGGAATTCCTGCCCTTCCGCTCCAAGCATATCTCCCGCGATAAACAAGTACGGCGCGAAGGACGCTGCCTCCGCGTAGACCATCAGGCCCGTTCGAGTCATTTCATCTGTGGGGATCAGGCCTGTCTCTTTGGAACGCCTCTGGGCAACCAGTTCCCTCATCTTTTTTGCCCACGTAAGGAATTTGACGTCGCCCGTCTTGCGGTAGAGCCAGCACCAAGCATCCATGTAAACCCCCGCGCTGCTAAGCAGGCTGCAGGGTTCCGTGCCGCGATTCGTGGCTCCGTCCATCGTGGCGTGGCGGTTGAACGCAAATGTCTCCTCGTTGCAGAGGTGGTTGAAGAACGTCGTCTCAATTTCGTGGCGCGTGGCTTCCGGGTCTGCTTCCCAAAGCTGATCCCAAGGAATGTTGTAGGCCTTCACCTCGTGCCAGAACTTCTTCTCACCAACGTGGACTGTATCTTTCACGATGTTGTATCCCACGTGCTCGCCCCATGGGATGTATCCGGAGCGCGGGTCGCGGCACGATTGAAGCAGGTAGACCAGATAATCGCGGCGCGCGGTGTCGTACTTCTGGTCCGCTGTCGCGCGGGTCATCGACTTCAGCAAGTCCAGCAACCCGAGATCGGCAATCAGGTTCTGACAATAGGGCTGATGACCCGCGACTTCGAAATGGTTATTCCACACTCCCGGATCGTCGGCAGTCCCCTCGGGGATGCGCTGTGTAATGACATTAAGCTGCGATGCCAATAGAGGACTGTGCTTTTCGCCATACACGTCGCGGCCGTGCTCAAGCATGTTGTCGGCGAATTGTATGACGGCCTGAAACACCGGGTCGTCGCGCAACGCCACGAGGCTCTCTTCGGGCATCTTCTCCGCGAAGGCCGCTACGGGCAGTAACAATACGGCCACTAAGTGTCTTTGGAATCCGGTCATTGTCTATCTCCAGCTAAGGTTCCACTTCGCGTCGGAATTTCTCCACGTACGTGTCGCCGTCTTTCATCTGTGAGAGGCCCCAGATTCGAATTCCAGCGAAAACCTCCTTGGGCATCTCCGGCGTGTATTTGCTGAGAGACGGCTCGAATTGACTGACATGCTTTGCCGATGCTTCGAGTTTCTTGTCGGTAATTGCCGTGATATCGACGGTGTAATTCGGCTCTTCCGTATAGTAATAGAAAGCAAGGGGAACGCGATAGGGCTTCAGCCCCTCGTCAAGCAGATGCTGCGGATAGTAGAGATGCCATTCCGACGCGATGAAGGCGTCCTTAGTGATGAAGGCGGCCATGCGGTGATCGGTCTTGTGCCAACGCTCATGGGTTGTGCCCGGGTCTATGGTGAAGATGGCATCGGGCCGGAACTTCTTGATCAAGCGGCACGCTTCGCCGCGAAGCACCTTCGGGTCCGCGTACTCGAGATCGCCGTCTTCATATCCAAGCCATATCAAGTTCTCTTTGGGAATGCCCAAGACGTCGCACGCGGCTTCTTCCTCGGCACGGCGAATTCCCGCCAGACGCTCGCGCGTCATCTCAAGATCCAGCGAACCCTTGTTGTCGTTCGTGTAGATGACAACAACAACCTTGTTCTTGTTCGCGGCCAGCAACGCCATGATTCCCCCGCACATGAAGGTGTCATCATCCGGGTGCGGCGTAAACACCATGACCGTCTTACCGGTCCAATTCTCGATGCGGTCCGCAGCGGGGATGTTCTCCGCGGCTGTTTCTTCCGCGGCCATGGCCGCCGGCATGCCAATGATAGCGCCTATCATGGCCATGACAATCGGTATAGGTCTCATCGAATTCTCCCTTCTGTGCGTTCTATGAAGAAACGCGAGCCAGCCTGGTGCTATTTGTCATGTTCTATGCAGGCGCCCATT
>JBAZRU010000591.1:0-4750 GCA_041662805.1 Candidatus Hydrogenedentales bacterium
GCCAGCCCCTTCAGCGTCAGCAGGTCCGGGTCCCACCCGATGAGCCCCCCCTGGCTCTTGCCGAACGCCAGGCAATAGCCGAAGAGAATCCACTGCACGCCCACCACGCCCATCGCCACAAAGCTGTGCATCATCGTGGTCAGCACGTTCTTACGCCGCACCATCCCCGCGTAGAACAGCGCCAGACCGGGCACCATCAGCAGCACCAGCGCCGAACTGGTCAACATCCACGCCGTGCTGCCGGAATCGATCTGCATCGCCGGCGCCGCCTGGCTCGTGGCCACATCCCCCGCCTGCGGCACCTCCGTCCCCATCATCACCCAAGCCCCCTGGACACACGCCCCAACAAAATCAAGCGTCATGCGTACCTCCCGAAGGGGCAGAGACTATGAAATCGCGAAGCTCAAACAAGGGCCGTAACACCCGAATTGGCAGTGAAAATTCGTAGAAAACGTTTCCAGAGCCAAGTTCCTTCGCGCCGCATTCCATCGCAACCGACAAGCCCAACTGGAGCCCGGCTCTGGACGCAAGAGCCTATCCCAGAACCTGTTTGAGCAGGATGATCGAACATCCCAGGTGCAGGAACCCCTGGAAGAGCATGGTCGACTTCTCGTAGCGGATGCACAGGCGGCGGAAGTTCTGGAGCCAGGAGATCGTCCGCTCGACGGTCCAGCGGCGTGTGTATCTTCTCAGTCTCCGCCCGTCCTGCGTCGCATTCTCCGGCTTGCGGTTCCTGCGGTGCGGCGCGATCATCTCGATCCCTTCGTCATCAAGGTTGTCGTCCAGCGCGTCGCTGTCGTAGGGCTTGTCGCCCATGATCCGCTCGGGAGTATCGCTGCTCAGCATGAAGTCGAAGAGGCCCTGCTCGAGTTTGGATTCGTGGGGCGATGCGCTGCCGGTAGTGACCGCCACCGGCAGGCCGCGGGCGTCGACCAGAACCATGATTTTCACGCCTTTTCCGGCCTTGGTGACCCCGATGCCGTCACCGCCGCCCTTGGCTTTGCTGAAGGTGCCATCGATGAAGCACTCGTAGAGGCGGAAGCCGTCGCGCTCTTCGACGAGCTCGCCGGCGTCACGCATGAGGTCTTCGAAGACGCCTTCACGAACCCAGTGAGTAAACCAGCGGTGGACGGCGCTCTTGGACCCGAAGCGGCGTGGGAGGTCCTTCCACTTGGCGCCATTGTCGAGGATCCAGAAGATGCCGCGGAGGGCCATGCGCTTGTCGATGGCCGGCCGCCCACCCCGGGGAGAACGGGGCGCGTCGGGAACACGATCGCAAAGCCAATCCAATTGCTCATCGGTCAGTCGCATCGTCATGCGATGCTATTCGCGCGATGCCAAACAACGGATGCGCGGTTCTGGGATAGGCTCAAGTCAATCTCTTACCCCGTTCCAGCCAATTACCACAATACACGGACATCGAGCCGGTTCCCGCACTTCCGAGGTATTTTTGCACTTCACACGACTTTAATCATCCATCCATGCTCCGCGCTGCTTGACACAACGGCTTCCAGTCGGTACTTTACCAACCGGCGGCATAACGACGGCTAAAACACACCACATGCGAGACACATGCCCTTCGCTCCTTGCCACGGATTGAACAGCACGCACTCCGCAACACTTAGATTAAGCACCGACGTTATGATCACTCCTACTAGGACCCAATCCCGAATGTCTTTAACATCGATCGTCGTGATCCTGTCATGTTTTTCACTCACCTGCCTGTACTCAACCGCCCAAGCACAGTCTTGGCAAGTTCTGTTAACAACAGATACACCACTGTCAAACCCCCTCACCGGAGGGGAAGTTAATATTGATCATATTCGCTCTGTCGTAGCAGGGCCGTCGCAAGCCTTTTCAGTCATAACTAACTCGGATACAGACAAAACACAATCCATTCTCGGTTGGAATGAAAACGTACTCAGCGTAAGTCGTACTTTTGGTCCTACATCACCATCGACCCCGCCGACTTTCGTGCTCGCCGAAGATACACTGTCAATGTCAGGACTAGGCGAGATAGGGTACAGCTCACTATTGGCGGATCGCCCCCGCGGCAGTTTCGGCGCGTTTCCAGGTTTTATCGACTCTACCTGGTATGAGGCTCGCTCTTCGTCAAACTACGAACCACTTCGGCTTCATCTTCAAAACGACGAGTTTTCTAATTTTGGCGGTTACGAGTCTGCTTGCACTATATACGCATCGCCGGGTCCCCGAGGCATTTTAAGTTGCGCAGGCATTACGGATGTGCGAGGCGGGCTCTCGATCTGCAATGCACTTGTCCTTGATCGCGACAACCAATCCGCAATACTCTTGAAAGGAGGTACCGAGCTCAATGATGGGTCTATGTCGATTGCGCCGCTGGGACTTCGAGGAGGATGCCTATCGCAGGACGGTCATTCCATGGCGGCCATCGCTGAAGTACAACTCGACGGACATAGGGAGGAAGCCGTGGTCAATCGGTTTTACAATAACGGAGAATGGGGGCTTCCCGAAGTGACCGTGGTAACTGGCGCCCATGTCGAGGAAAGCACTCTTTCCGAGCGTTGGAGAACTATTCGAGCAGTTGCTGTGTCCAACTCTCCGACCTGTAGCTCACCCCGAAGGCTATTCGTGTTAGGAGACACAACCGCGGCAGCACATCACAACACTATCCTCGCCGTCGACGGAGTTCCTGCCCTTCGCGAAGGAGATGTCGTGAGCGGAGGTCGTCTGTTTGGTCCTCCCGGCGCGATGAGCACAAACGGAGCAGGTGACGTTGCGTTGGTCTGGCCCATTGTCTTTAATGACAGTCCAGCCAAACCATCTCTGTTACTAAACGGGCAATCTGTTTTAGACTGTAGCGATCAGGTTTTTTATCGCAACTCTTTTTATGATATCACGCACATTTATCCAAAACTTGCCGTGTCGGAACAAGATGGTGCTGGGAGTCTCGGCATTTACTGTGTTGTGCGACTGTCAAACAGAAGCAACCATGTAACCTTCGATGCACTCATTCGCTCAGTCATGCCTGGCATGTCGATAACCTATTGCACTGGTGATTTTAATCAAGATGGCAACGCCGATCAAAATGACGTCGACGCTCTAATTAATGTGGTCGCCGGGGGCGACGCAGATGGCACCGTCAATCCGGATTACAACTGCGATGGAAATGTGGATCAAGGCGACGTTGATGCTCTCATCAATGTTATTGCAGGCGGTGACTGTGACTAGCACGTCGCCTCCTCGCGGCGCGGGTTTGCGGAGCATCCATCAGCCCCTTGCAAGACTTATGCAGCTCCGGTCTTGGAGTTCACGCCAGTTGTTACATAGAAAATGACAGGAGTTCGATGTTATACCGACTTTTCATTACCGTTCTCATGCTGGTTGCATCCAGTGTTTCGGTGTCCGCTCAGACAAACCCAGATTTGGATAACGACGGGGTACCCGACCGGATAGGAACCGATCCGTCCGCAGGAGTCGTTCGAGTTTACTCTGGGCCAAGCAACAGCGTGCTTTTTCAGCTTGCGCTGGACCCATCAGAAATGGGATTTGGCACAAGTGCAACTTTTGCGACAGATCTCGACGGCGACGGCATACCGGATATTTATGTCACATCCCCGCAAGCCGCAAGAGGAGGACAGACAATTGGGGCGCTCTACGCTCTTTCCCTTCAGTCTGGAAGAGTCCTCTGGACATGCTTGGGAGATTCAAGTGGCCAGCTTGGCGGCGAAATGGTTTCCGTGTCCGATCAAGATAACGACGGGATCGTAGACCTTCTGGCCAGCCTCATGCCAATCACAGAAGGAGAGCCGGCAAGGACAGCGCTGGTTTCAGGCCGCACCGGTTCGCTACTCGCGATTCGGGACGCCTCAATTGCATACCTCGCCGCCCAGGCCAATGAAGGCACTCGCCTCTATTCTGCGGCGGATCTGGACGGATCCGGTGTCGTCGACGAAGGCGACGTTGCCCTATTTGTAAATTGGTATGTCAGCAATGATCTGAACGCTGATCTCGACGGAGACGGCGCAGTCTCGAGCGATGACATTTCCGTTCTGATCGCCGACTACGGCGTATCCCTTGCGATCTCCGAAGATGATGGCCAAGGGAGCCCGCAGCCACTCTCAAATGTCCCAGTCTGTCAGCCAAACACTAATTCGATCTCGTGCGCGGAACAGGAAGTATCCATTACCATTACGGGTTGCCCAACCGAGCCTATTTTCGTGGGCGATTATCTGATGCTTTCCGCCGTCGGTGCTCCGGCCAGCGGCACCTATTCATGGACGTGCGGCGGAATCAGTCTCCTCACTTCTTCTGACGGTTCGGCATTGTTTTACGCAAGTTCCGGTGGTCCCTTTTGGGTTCAAGTCGAATACTCCGTCGTTCAAACGGACGGTACAGTGTGTACTGTCGCGGCATGCTGTAGCGGCATCATTAATTGGACGTGCTATTCGTCCGTGTCTTTGGGCGCTCCGGAGAACCCATCACCCACCATGCCTTGGGATATTCCCACGCTGGAAGTCCCCGGCGGTCAACCCGCAATTCTGTATGCCATCGGGCAGCCATTACCGGGCGTATACGGGTGGCGAGTGGTCGCTTCGGACCCTGACGACTTTGTCGATCTCCACCCCATCGAAAATCGTTGTTGGGTAACCCCCCACGGCACTGGTGGTGGAACCGTGATTATCGAGGTTGCCTACGCCCACGATCCATGCGCACCATCTTCCGCCCGCCTGCGGCTCATCTTTGCTCAGGATACCGACGGCGACGGATT
>JBAZRU010000592.1:0-4741 GCA_041662805.1 Candidatus Hydrogenedentales bacterium
AAAGGGTATTGGATGGGCGCGTGCGAGGTGACTAAGAGACAGTGGCAAGCCGTGATGGGGACGGCACCGTGGGAGGGCCGGGAGTCCGCAGGGGAAGAGAGCACGAGCCCGGCCAACTGCGTTGACTGGACAAGCGCAACGGCCTTTGCGGAAGCGCTGGGCAAGGCAACGGGAAAGGCATTCCGGTTGCCCACGGAGGCGGAATGGGAGTATGCCAGCAGGGCAGGGACGACAACGCGGTTCTATTGGGGCGATGACCCCCGGTATGAGGAAATCGACGCGCATGCCTGGTGGAGGGGAAACGTGGTGATCACCGAATCGCATTTCCCGCGGCCGGTGGGTCAGAAACCACCAAATCCCTGGGGCCTGTACGATATGAGCGGGAATGTCTCCGAGTGGTGTCAGGACTGGCACGGTTTCTACTTTGATGGGCCGGCAACAGACCCTATAGGCCCCTCCTCTGCCGAGCACCGTGTGCTTCGGGGAGGAAGCTGGAGAGACATTGGCGGATACTGCCGGTCGTCGCGCCGTTACCACGAGATCCCCTCCGCTGCGCGCAGCGACATTGGCTTCCGCGTGGTGTCAGGGAATCCAATCGAGAGGAGAGCAGGCGACCCAGAGGTCACAGACGTGTTTGTGGCGGGGAGCGAGGGCGTTAGCACCTATCGAATCCCGTCGATGCTTCTTGCGCCGGATGGTAGTTTGCTTGCATTTTGCGAAGCTCGGAAGGAATCTCAGGACGATGCGAGTCCCACGGACATGGTGTTGCGGCGAAGTTTGGATGAAGGCCGCACCTGGCTGCCGACGCAGGTTCTGGTGCACGGAATTGGGCGCGAGGCACTCATGAATCCGTGTGCCGTCGTGGACCGGTCGACGAATACGGTCATCTTGGTGTGTATCAAAGCACACAAAGTGAGTCCGAACCGTCATCAACACTTCGTGTTGTTCAGCCAGGATTGCGGGCAAACATGGTCGGAGCCGGTTGATATTGGGCAACGAATCGCCAACTACGACGACAGCTTTGTGCCAGGTCCGGGCGTGGGCGTTTGCATGCGGAGCGGCCGTCTGGTGATTCCAGGTTACTCGGGCGAGAGCACGGACGTAATCGAGGAGAACTTCTACTCTCGCGTGCTCTACAGCGACGATCACGGGGAATCCTGGGGCCTGGGGGCGCGTGTTCCTGAGCTTTCCGACGAGAGCCAAGCCGTCGAGCTAAAAGACGGTTCCCTGATGCTCAATGTGCGCGGCAATATGGGGATGAGTTGCCGGGGAGTTGCGATCAGCGACAATGGCGGTGAAACCTGGTCCCGCTTCTATTGGGACCGGGCGTTGAATGAGTGCCCGTGCCAGGCGAGCGTGGTTCGCTACGGTTTCTCCGAGCAAGACGGTAAGGATTTCTTGTTATTCGCCAACCCAGATAACGCCGGTGAGTGCTATGGAATTGTGGAACGCACGAAGATGACTGTGCGTATGAGCTTTGATGAGGGAACGACATGGCCGGTTAAGCGGCTCGTGCACCCCGGACCAGCGTCGTACTCGACGATGGTGAGGCTCCCCGGAGGGGATATTGGCATCCTGTTTGAGGGTGGCGAGAAGCATCGACGCGAATGGATTCGTTTCGCGCGGTTTTCGCTGTCGTGGCTCATGGGGGGAAGCTGAACAGCGGGGATTCCTAACAGGCGAACGCGGGCGCGCCCCGCCGATACCTTATAAACCTGACTCGTTTTAGTTGTTTTCGCCTTGACGTGGCTAGGTGGGGTTTGGGAATATAGAGGTGGAGGTGTTCATCTAACTATGGCGAACTATGTCCTGCGCTCGCTCCTCTGTGTGATGACCTGCTGGTTAGGGGTGGGCTCCGCCCTTTCCCTGGCCGAGGACTCTCCCCCATCACCTTCCGCAACCCCATCAGAAGTTCAGCCCGCCGACGAACTGCTAAGGTTGCTGGACTCGTTGAAGTCCGACCCCGAGACGTTGAACGGGGTGGAGAAGACGTTGCTCGAACGCATCGAGCTTCTGCGCAAAGAGGCTTTGGAAGCGGACCCGGCCTTGGGGAAGCTCAAAGCTGACCTGGATGAGAAGACGAAGCGTTTAGATGCGTTGAAGAAGCAACAAGAGGAACTGGCAGGGCAACTGGAGTCGGCGAAGTCGGAATTCGAAGAACTGCAGAAGCAGTTGCCCGAGCTTTCGAAGCAAGTGGAGGATGCCGACAAGCAGCTTAAGGACGGTGGCGGCGAGCTTCCGCTTTATGAGCAAGCACTTGAAGTACTGAACACGCTGAAAGCGGAACCCTCCCCCACTCCTGCGCCGCCCGATTCGAGCGGAGCACCTTCGCCCGAGCCGACGCCAGTCATACCTGCCTTTGATCCAAAGGACCGGGTGGATTTCAACAAAGAGATTCGTCATCTGCTTTCGAACAACTGCTTCGCTTGCCACGGTCCCGACGAGCACCAGCGCAAAGCGAAGCTGCGATTGGACGACAGCAAGGGCGCGTTCGAGCAGCGCGAGAGTCACGGTCCGGTGATTGTTCCCGGTTCGCGCGCGAAGAGTGCGTTGTGGAAGCGTATTTCGAGTAAGGACCCGGATGAGCAGATGCCTCCGGCGAGTGCCAATCGGCAATTAACGGCGGAACAGATCGAGCTTCTGGGGAAATGGATTGACCAGGGGGCGGTCTACGACAAGCATTGGTCGTTCAAGAGCCCGGTGCGCCCGGAATTGCCCGAGGTTGCCAAGAAGGATTGGCCAAGGAACCCCATCGATTCCTTCGTACTCGCGAGACTGGAGAACGAGGGCCTTGAACCTTCCCCCGAAGCGCCGAAGGAAACGCTGATTCGGCGCGTGTCGCTGGATCTTACGGGGCTGCCGCCCACGCCGGAGCAAGTCGATGCGTTTTTGAAAGACGAGAGTCCTGATGCGTACGAGAGGGTTGTGGATGCTCTTTTGTCCAATCCCCACTACGGCGAGAACATGGCACGCATGTGGCTCGACCTCGCCCGCTACGCGGACACGAACGGGTATCACATCGACAACGAGCGCTATATGTGGCGCTGGCGCGATTGGGTCATCGAGTCGTTCAATCGAAACATGCCCTTCGACGAATTCACGATCGAGCAGTTGGCGGGCGACTTGCTTCCCGAACCCACACTGGACCAGCGAATCGCGACGGGGTTCAATCGCAACCACATGATCAGCTTCGAAGGCGGCATCATTCCCGAGGAGTACCGCATTCAATATGTGAATGACCGCGTCAGTACGACAAGCACGGTCTGGCTTGGGCTCACGGTGAATTGCGCGCAGTGCCACGATCACAAATTCGACCAGGTCACGCAGAAGGAGTTCTATCAACTCTCCGCGTTCTTTGGCTCGATCCCCGAGCAGGGCAGCGATGGTATCACCGGCAATGCGGCCCCGTTAATGAAGGCGCCGCTGCCTGAACAAAGCGCTCGACTCAGCGAGTTGAACGAAGCGGTGAAGCGTCTCCGTGAGCGGATGGACGCGCCCGACGCGACGCTGGACGCGGCACAGGCCACCTGGGAGCAACAGGAATCGACCGCGACACGTGACCGCTGGATTGCACTTGCGCCCAAGGAATTGAAGTCAACGGGCGGCGCGACATTGAGCGTGCGCGACGACAGTTCCGTATTTGTCGAGGGGACTTCGCCCGAACAGGATACGTATGAGTTCGTGGTAGTCACCGAGGCAAAAGGCATCACCGCTCTTCGACTTGAAGCGTTGCCTGACGCTTCGCTCCCCAAGGGGTTGGCTGGCCGCGCCGAGGATGGGACGTTCATTTTGAGTGAAGTGGAGGCGGAGATCGCCCCCGCCAGCACGCCCGAGACCACGCAGAGGTTGACGTTTGTTACTGTGGACGCAACGCCCTCGTTTGCCGGGCGCGATGTTGCGAAGGCGATCGATGGCAAGGCGGACACCGGGTGGACCCCTGCCGCGACAGAGACGCCTGAGCCCGCGAGCGCTGTGTTTGTGCCCGCCACGCCGTTTGGATTCGACGGGGGGACGGTGATTCGATTCCGGCTCAAATTCGAATCGCCGGAGAAGCAGCGTACGCTGGGGCATTTCAAGCTGACGGCGACCAGTGACCCGGCCATGGCTCCATCGGAATTGGGGCCTTGGTATGTCAATGGCCCGTTTGTTGCGCCGGACGGAAAGACTGCTTACGAGACCGCGTACGATCCTGAAAAAGGCGTCGACCTGGGCGCGACCTACGAAGACCAGCGCATGAAGTGGGTGGTCAGGCCGGATCTCGTCGATGGGGTGCAGCAGAACCTGAGCGGCGACGTGGCGGCTACGTATCTGTACCGCGTCGTGAAATCTCCGAGCGCCCGGCAGTTGCGGCTTGCCTTGGGGAGCAACGATGCCGTTAAGGTATGGGTGAACGACAAGGTTGTGTTGGATAAGAACGTCCAGCGGCCAATCGAGCCCGATCAGGATGTGTTTGCGGTAAACCTGGAAGCGGGCGAAAACCGGATTCTCATGAAGGTCGTGAATTACGGCAATGCCTATGCCTTCTATTTCCGCAAGGCCGAAGAGCAGGTCGGCACGATAGACCTTGAAATCCAGACGATCCTCGCCGTCGCGGCTGGGCAGCGTTCGCCACGGCAACTGGGTAGGATGCGCGATTTCTATCGCGAGAAGAACTCGGCGGATTGGCGTGAGATGAACGCGGGAATCGGTGCGCTACGCGAGGATATCGCGTCCGTGGAAAAGCAGATTCCATCGGTTATGG
>JBAZRU010000593.1:0-4713 GCA_041662805.1 Candidatus Hydrogenedentales bacterium
TCATTTCCTCTTTCAGTTTCGGGTCCTTCGTATACTTGACGAGATTGTAGTAACACATGATCGCCATCTCGTCGTCGGACTGGTTGCCCGAACCAACCCCGCGCTGAACCTTGGTAATCATCGCATTGGTGTCGTAGGAATGCTGTTCGCGGAGCATCTTGATGGCCTCGCTGTACTTCGCGTCGCCCGTCATGTGTTCGGCCACGGTGAGATACGACAGCATGCTCAGCGATTTCAGCCCGCGCTCCGAATACCACATGTGATTGTGGTTGAGCTCGTTCGGCGCGTAGATCGACCACCGCGTGGGCGTGCCGTCGAAGTCCACGAGGCAGAAGTCGTTACGCATGGGGTGATCGGTGAGATTGCGAACGACCTCGCGCACGCGCTCTTTCTCCTCGTCCGTGTCGGCAACGAGGTCGTAGTAGAGCGGATAGAAGAAATAGTGGCCGTCGAGTTCGTCGGAGCTGGTGTCGGTCTTGTACCAGTACTTCTTGTCCTGCGTGAGCGGCCAACGCGGCGCGTAGACCTTCCAGAGTTTGTCGCCGGAATCGCGTGAGCGTTGCTGCTTTTCGATCGTGTACTCGATATTGGGGTCCGTCTCGGTCGTCTCGACAACCGTTCGCGCTACGTATCCGGGCTGCTGCTTCACTTCTCCGTCAATAGGCGCGACGCTCAAGAAACGCAACGCCTCGAAGGCCTTCTTTGCGCGCTCCTTAATCTTGGGGTCCTTTGTCGCTGCGTATCCGAAGCATTCGCCCGCGCCGTACATGCTGGTCCACAACCCGTCGTTGTCGCTGTCGCGGTTGCTCCATTTGCTCTTATCGCCGGGTTTTTCGACTCCAGCTTCGAGGACGTAGCCATATTCGGTGCGGCGGTTATACTTGTCGATCTCGCTCTCGTAGTATTCGGCCTTTTCCGCAAGCGTCATGGGCTTCCGCGCGATCACGCCGACGCCATTCGAGGTGGCGAACCATGCATCGCCGCTGGGGGTGACGGCGATGGCGCGAACGTGGTTATCAGGAAGCCAGCGCAATCCTTCGCGGTATTCCCAATCCTTCCCGTCGAAACGGATAGCGCCCTTGGTCGTGCCGAACCAGACCACGCCTTCTTCGCCGGCAGCCATAGTCGTGAACTCGTTGTAAGGCAATCCGTCCGCGCCGGTGTAGAGGGTCCACGCGTCGCCTTCGCGGCAGCCCACGCCCTGCGGGCTCGAAAACCAGAGGCGGCCTTTCGTGTCGTAAGCGACACCGCGCACGTCGCGCGGAGCCCAACTGCGACCTTTGTCATCGGCGGGGTAGAGGGCGGTCCAAGCTTTGCCATCCTTGGATTCAAAAAGACCGGCCTCCGCGGCAATGGCGTTGCCACTGTTGCCGAGAGCGATGCCGTAAACGACAGGCTTTCCGCCTAGCAGGGCATTCAGGGAATCGACTGGAGTGGCCGTTCCATTCGCGACGGCGAACAATCCTGCGTCGCCGCCGGCATACGTTCGAGCGCCGTCGCCGGCCAGGGCGCGCAGCGTACCGGAAGGCGCTGCTGCCAATTCCTTCGCGCCGGACCCATCGACGGCCACCAGCGAATTGCCAATCACAGCCAGAATGCCGCCGGACGTGGCGGACAGAACGACAACAGGACCCTCGGGAGCGCCCGCTACCGGTGTCCATGCGCCGTTGGATAACGTAGCCAAGCCCGACGCCGTTCCGGCGTATAGGTTGCCGGTTTTATCGACGGCCACGCCGGTCGCGTCATTCGATGACAGCCCTTGAAGCATGGAGTACATCGTCGCGACTTCTTGTTGGAATTGTCCCACGGTTACGCTGGGGGCGTCGGCGGCAAAGGCGCACGCCGCGCATAGGGCTGCCGCCGCGGTGGCAAGAATTGTTCGTGTCACGTCAGGATCCTCCAAATGGTCTTGCATTGTTGCGCATCATGGCATTAATTCGACATCCGATACTAGTGGTTCGTTTCGACTGAAATTGGGCGTCGCGCAGTCGTGTCGTTGGGCTAAGAGCCGGCTGGAAGCCAGCGGTACAATTCACTACCCAGCGGCACAAAATATAAGAGCCGGCTGGAAGCCAGCGGTACAATTCATAAGATCGACCGATGCAAGCCAGTAGAGCCAATCCTCAAGCTACAGGTCCGTTCAATTGTTGTTCGGAGCGTCATACCGCTTCGAGCGGGACGACATTCACTTCCACCGCGAGCGTATGCTCACCGCCTCCAAGCACAACGCCGCGCACAGGACTCACGTCCTCGTAGTCGCGGCCCCATGCGAGCGAGATATGCTCAATGGATCGCGTCATGTTGTTCGTGGGATCGACGTCGAACCAGCCCGTTCCTGGTACAAACACGGACACCCAGGCGTGCGATGCCTGCGACCCGGTGAGGTGCTGCTCGCCGTCGTTTGTCGCGCTGAGGATGTAGCCGCTCACGTAGCGGGCCGCAAGGCCCATCGAGCGCAGGCACGCGACTTGGAGATGCGCGAAGTCCTGGCAGACGCCGCGGCGTTTCCTCAGCACCTCTTCCAGCGGCGTGGCGACCGTCGTAGCCGTTGGGTCATACGTAAAGTCGCGGAAGATTCGGCCCGTGAGTTCGATCGCAGAATCGAGGATGGGGCGCCCTGGAGCAAATGATTCGCGGGCATACTCCCGCAATTCCGCATTGGGACGTACAAATGCGGATGCAAATCTAAACTGATACGCGTCGAGTACGTCGGACGTGCGCTCGGTCTGCAGCACGCCTGCGACACGGTCCCAGGGTGGCGATGCGGCCGGAGCGGCAGGCGGAAGCGCCAGCAGCTCGATTTCGCTTTCCACGGCAATCGACAAGGCGCGATGCGGTTCTTGCACGGTGAAGTAGGTGACTTCGTTCCCGAAGTAATCACGCCTGCGCTGCCCGATGACAGCAGCAGGGCGGATATCGAGCCGACTTGCACGGCACACTTGGTGCAGGCAATTGCGCGGCGTCAGTCGGGCCTGGTTGTAACAGATCGATACCGTTTCGCTGTAGCCGTAGGTCGTGGTATGCGAAACGCGATACCTCATCGCCCGGCCTCTGGCCGTAGCGCGGCCAATTGGCGCGACGGTCCGGTGTGGCTGAAGAAGCGCTGCGCGAGCGCCTCGGAGGCTTCCGGCACCATGCGCGCGATTTCCAGGAGCCGGGAGTCGAGTAGGCTGCGAATACCTTGTTCGTCCGCTTGGCACACGGCAAAGATGTCGAGCAACCGCAGGTCCGTCGCAATACGTTCGAGGATTTGCCGTTCTGCGCCGACGAAGGGATAGGCCTTCGGCTGCGGCAGTTTCTCCAGGTGGCCGGCCAGCGCGTCAATCTGAAACGCGACGGAGCGCGGATTGGTCGAATCGGTGAGCAGCAGGTCGAGTACGGCGGGCGCCTGCACGTTGACCCCATATCGGGAGCGATACGTCATCGCGCTATCTGCAATCTCGAGAATGGCCAACAGGACCGCGCCCTCGTGCTCGCCGGTATTTGCGAGGCCGTAGCGCAGCATGTCGAGCATGTGCACGGAGCGTTCCACGCGGCGGCCCATATCGAGAAAGGACCATCCCTGCCCGCGTGTCATGTTCTCCATGGCAAGCCCGCTGAATGCGGCCATGCCCACGACAAGCTGATTCAACACGACAAGCGTTTCGCCCGAATCCATTGCACGTTGGCGCACGGAAGCGACGGGGAGTTGCTCGGTAAGCCTGCTCAGGATGCGCCACGTGTCGAGAGAGAGGCGGTCGCGCACGATCCACGCCACCCGTTGCAGGTCGCTGAACGTCGATGCGATGCTGCTGCGGCACTGGTCGTTGAAGACAGCATCCGCGATGACGCGATCAATTGCGTCCAGATCGGGCAAAGGCGCGACCAAGGCATCGCGCATACTTGGAGGCGCTGCATCGGCAAGCAAGCGCGCGATGCCCGAAAACTCCGGTGACGCGACGGCTCCTGGTTCTTCGGTCAGGCGCATCAATACGCAACGCACCTTGCGAACGGCGGCCTCGGCTCGCTCCGCATAGCGGCCCAGCCAGAACAGGTTGTCCCCCGCGCGGCTCGGCAGATTCGCCGCGGAGCGGTTGATGTCGATGGGGTGGCCCGGCGGAGGCAGAAGGCTCACCGTATTGACGGGGCCTTTCGTGCGCACCCACGTATCCTTACTGCCGCCTCCGCGTTGCATGGAGACGACGAGCGAGTCTTCAGCCATGGCAAACCGGGTGAGCCCGCCGGTCATCACGTGAAATGTATCGTGCGCGCTCGCCGCCGCATACGTGCGCATAACCATGGAGCGCGGCTGCAGGCCGGCGTCCGTCCAGACGGGCGCGGTCGAAGGACGCAGCATCTCCTGGGCGACGAATGCAAAGGGCTGCTCGGCCACGCGGGCCAGCAGCGCCGCCCGGTCGCTGGAGGAAAGCGCGCCCGCATAGATGGGCTCCCAACCGCGCGCGGGAAACGCCGGCTCGATTACGAGCTCGCCGAAATGGTCGCGCACGTAGGCATATTGCGCCGGGTCCGCGCACCACCACGTGCGCACCGACTCCAACTTCAAGTCCTCGCCCAAGACGCGCCGGCACAGACCCGGCAGAATGGCGCGCAGATGGCCAAGCTGGCGACGCTGCCTCCGGAGCAGCGCCGCGACTTCGGGGCCGCGAACAATCGCGTCAAGGAAGCCGTCAGCGTTTCACTCGACGCGCGGAAGGTCGACCTTGAGGCCAGCGC
>JBAZRU010000594.1:0-3017 GCA_041662805.1 Candidatus Hydrogenedentales bacterium
TGCCTTGGCATCCGCGCAGTACATCGGGCCGGGATTGGAACGGCGCGAGGTGCAGAGCGCACAGACGCTCGATGACGTCTCCGACGACATCGTGGCGCGGTGGTCGTCCGACAACGGCAAGACGTGGTCGGACTTCGTCAAGGTGCAGCCTTCGAACAACATCGACTACAAAGGCGTGACGGTGTGGGAAGGCGAGGCGTGCAGCGTGTACGCGCCGAAGCCCGGCGTGCTCGTGCAGATGTGGCTGCGGCAGATTCAGGAAGGGAAGCTCTACCACTGCTTCACCTATTCGCGTTTCAGCCGCGACGGCGGCCGCACGTGGTCCGCGCCGAAGCAGTTGCGGTATGAAGACGGCGACGACTTCGATCCGAACGAGCCGATGAAGGCCACCTACTTGGACCACAACGAGGCGTATATGGGGAGCAACATCGCCGTATTGCCGGATGGGTCCTTACTGCATTGCGTGGCCCACGCGAATGCCCCCGGCGATCCGAAGAACAATGACCGCATTTGGCGCATGGGGTCGGTCATGTTCACCGGCGCATGGGACGAGGCTGCAAACGATTTCACGTGGACGCCGGGCGCGCACGTGGAGATCAGCCCCGAGATGTCGGCGCGCGGGTTGATGGAGCCGGAGGTCGCGCAGTTGAAGGACGGACGCATCCTCGTGGTGTGGCGCGGTTCCACCGAAGGCTGGGACGGCACAAAGGCGACGATTCCCGGGTGCAAGTTCTTCAGCGTGTCAACCGACGGCGGCAAGACGCTGAGCACGCCCGCCGAATGGAAGTACGACGACGGCACAAGCTTCTATTCGCCCTCGTCGTTTCACCGCATGATCCGCCACAGCGTGACGGGCAAGCTCTATTGGTTCGGTAACATCTGCCCCGAACCGCCCGCAGGCAACAGGCCGCGCTATCCGTTGATCATCGCGGAAGTGGACGAAGAGAAGGCCGCGTTGAAAAAGAGCACCGTGACGGTCGTGGACGACCGCCAACCCGATCAAGGGGCCGACGTCCAATTCTCCAACTTCGGCCTGCTCGAAGACCGCGAAACCCACGTATTCGAGCTATCCATGACCCTCTACGGCGAATTTGCCGACCCCGCCGAAAAAGGCGCCGGCAACTGTTACAGGTACGCTCTCACCTTGAAGTGAATTGAGATGGCTGACAGTCTCTGCCTTCTCCCCGCGTAGCGCCCGATCTCCGCCGACACACTTGTCGGTAGCCGGGCGTCTTGGGTTCCCCGCAATCTTCGGGCAATCGGTAGCGCCGCGATCGCCGAGCGCGGCGCGGGGCAAACCGCAGACTGCGAGTTGCGCAAAGGCTTCGGGTAGACCCAACGGCGGTCGTCCGGCACGCGTCAGTACTCCACCGTGACTACTTCGTATTTGACGAGCTTGGGCAAGGCGATGTCCAGGTATCCGCCTTCGACTTTGGACGTTGTAGCCTCGCCGTCGCTGAGCCAGGTAACGACGGCGGTTTCCGCGGGGACCTTCAATCTCATCTTGATGTCGTATACGGGCAGAAATTCGCCCGCGGGCCGTCCATCGACGGTGTTGTTGACGAGGTGAATGACCAAGTTGGATCGCGCGGCGTCCTTCTTCCGGTAGACTTCGGCGCTCAACGTTTTTGGTGCGTGAATTTGAATGGGCCGCTCCCCGGTGAGCCAGTCCAGCGCGGCTTCGAACCGTTGTTCCGCGCTGGTCATGTGGGTTCTTCCGTAAAACGTCCCCAAGGCTTCTGGGAAGTAGACTACCTTGCCGGCCCCCTGATTCTTCATCAGGATTGCCGGATATTTCGAGAGCCCTTTCAAGGCCTCGTACGGTCGGTCCATGGCCTCCTGGAAACGCGCAGGCGTACTGACCCCTTCGCGCGCGCTGACTTTGAGCGCATACGGACCGCGCTCGATGAGGCTTCCTGCCGAAAACCCCCAATGCTCCTCAACGGCTTCGAGGTAGTTGTCGCCGGATACTACCGGAAACGCGCCGTCGCATACGCCAATGCCCATCACGTCGAAAAGAGTTTGGGATGGCCGGCCCATGTTGTCGTAGAACCCCGCCTCGAACGCCCCCATCAACGAGCCGCCCTGCTCCACAAATGATCGGATGCCCGTTGCCGCATCGGGGCTCAGGCAAGCCGCGTCCGAGAGGATCAAAGTCTTGTAGCGCCCCAATCTTCCGTTCACCAAGTCCTGATCCAGAATAATGTCGAAAGGCACATGCGACCGGGTCAGCAATTCGAAATAACCTTCATACGCGGCGGTCAGCAGATTCTCGCTCTCCCCCTTTTTCGCGGAAAGGTTCGCAGCCTTGTGCGTTTCATTCGTGAAGATCAGGTTCTCTTCCTTACCGTTGTTGCTGGCGTCATAAATGCCATCGAGAAACGAGAGGTAGTTGCGTCCGGTGCCGGAAGAAATCAAGAGGGCCACTTCGGCGGCGCTTTCCACGTTCGTATACCAAGCCTTGTTGCGCTCGGCGAAATCGTAGATCTCCTTGACTGGCTTGGCAGCGTCCGGTTGCGATTTCAGCGACGAATTGATCAGGGCCAGCCATGGGTTCGCCCCCGACGCGAGCGTCTGAATGATCTCCAGTTGAACCTCGCAAGGGTCCAGCACTCGGTAGTGCCACGAGCCGTTCATGTAGTGCGTGAACACGACCGCCGGATTCGAACTCGCTCGAAGATACTTTCCTGCCATGAGGCACTCGTAAAGACCGGGGTTCGGCCCGTGATGAAAGAAAGCCTCCGCGCCGGTGAACTGTTGGTGGGGTTCCATCTTCTGAATGTCCCGCGCAACGCGCCAGCCTCCAGGTCCCCAGCTTCCCGCATTGAGAAAGACGACGCCGTTCGGCTTGATGCCCTGCACCACCTTCTCCGCGTCCGCGAGGAAGCGCGCCATGGAGTCCTCGCGAAACTCCAGGAAATCCCGCCACAGGGGATTGGTCCAATCCTCCTTGGGGATTGGCTTGCCATAAGCATCCTGAAACAGTTTCTGGCACGTTTCGCAATAGCAGCTATCCG
>JBAZRU010000594.1:3027-4707 GCA_041662805.1 Candidatus Hydrogenedentales bacterium
ATCGATCCCAGTCTTCATGGCTTCGCTAATCATCGAAAACGCCCAATCCCGCCACGGTCCGTTCACGCAGAACGTGGTGCCGTTTCCATAGAGCGGATTGGCCCGGCCATAGGCGGTGCCCGAACTCATGATCTGTTCCCATCCGGGGTGCTGGTCTGCGAAGCCAAAGTCGAACCAGTGCATGTTGAGATAGGATATGACGTGGATACCGTACTTGTGCGCCGCAGGCGTGTATGCCCGGAGATAGTCGAAATCGCCGAAACCGGGCCACTGTTCGAATAAGGGAGACTTGAAGCTCGTCAGGTAGCCGCGCCCTTCCCATCCAAATGACCCTTCAATCCACTCGCAATTGACGCCCCAGTCGTCGCGCCGGCTCCGCGCCATCGCGTCAAGATCGGCATCCTTTAGTTTGGAGAAGTCAGGCGCCTCATCCACACGCAACATGCGGACCGGCTGTTGCCACCAAGGTTGCTGCGTGTCCGCGCCCAACGTAGTCAACTGCGCGATCACCAAGAAAGTCGACAGCATCACACGTTCCTCCCTACTTGATGCTGCGAGCATGCGCTGAGACGTTTTCGCTGTCAAGTGGTGCACCGCCAAACCGGGATAGGCAGATGCCGTCTTCGCCTGCCCGAACGAATGTGCGTGACGAAGCGCAGTCTCTTGATAGATAATGCTGTCCAGGTTTGTTCGCATAGCTCCAGGGGGATGCGAATCGGGACCGATTGGGTGACGTGTATTTGGGGGCGGGGGCGCCATGCCGGACAGCGAGACCGACCAGACGATGGATGCTATAGCCCTGTCCATGGAAGGCATCACGAAGCGATTTCCGGGCACCTTGGCCGTGGACCATGTGGACCTTGATGTTCGTGTCGGGGAAGTCCATGCGCTGATGGGAGAGAACGGGGCCGGAAAATCGACCTTGATGAAGATTCTCACCGGCGTCTACGGCGACTACGCGGGGAGGATTCGGATTGGCGGAAGGGAAGCGCGGATAGACTCACCGGGCGCGGCCAAAGAGCACGGCATCGGCATGGTCTATCAGGAATTGAGTCTGGCGCGTCCACTAAGCATCGCCGAAAACGTCCTTGTCGGCAGGCTTCCGTGTCGGCGATGGGGGCTTCTCGACCGCACGGCGATGCAACGAGAAACGCGTCACTGCCTTGCGTCCGTTGGATTGGTGTTAGACCCCTGGGCTTTGGTTGAGGAGATCAGCCAGCACGAAGCGCAACTGGTCGAGATCGCCAAAGTGCTGGGCAACGTTCCCTGCATCCTTATCTTGGATGAGCCAACCTCCTCTCTATCTCGCGAAGAAGTCCACAGACTTTTTCAGATCATCCGGGACTTGCGTCGCAGAGGACTCGCGATTATCTATATCTCGCACCATTTGCAGGAAGTGTTCGAGATTGCGGATCGCGTGACCGTGCTTCGCGATGGCCGCAAGATCGGCACGCGCGACGTCGCGGAGACGACGCCGCAAATGCTGGTGCAGATGATGGTGGGACAGTCGATAGATGAGTTCTATGCGCGGCGCACGCCCCGAATCGGAGACTCCGCGCTCTGCGTCAATGGCCTCACCCGCTACGGCTTTTTCCACGACGTTTCGTTTCACGTGCGCCGAGGCGAGATCGTAGGATTTGCGGGACTTTCGGGTGCGGGCCGCACCGAAGTGGCGCGTTC
>JBAZRU010000595.1:0-1678 GCA_041662805.1 Candidatus Hydrogenedentales bacterium
AATTGAGAGCTGGGTGCCTCACGAGAGGCACTGATGAGAATCTTATCAATGCTGAGAGCTCGGCGGACGATAGGCAAGACGTGGGGACGGAACAGAAAAGACGTCTTCACCTCTATCATATCTATTACGGTGCCGTTCGAGATCCCAGCGATGAAAACAAGATAACGCACGTGGTCGAGTCAGTTGCTGACGTGACTGAGACGGTTCTCGAGTATCCATTTCTTCTACGCGATCAGCATGACCTAAACAGGTTGAGTGCAGAGGGAGTTCCGCCGATTGGCATCGTAGAAGCAGAAAGGCCTCACCGAGTACTGGAGATGAACCATGCCAAATGGCTTAGGTGCAAAAAGACCGGTGAGGAAGTGCCAAAGCCCAAGGAGGACTTACTGGGCCTTTCATGCGCCGCAGCCTTCGGCAGGAAGGATACGGATTGCGGGGATCCATGTCCTGTCACTGCTGTTGTCGAGGACAAAGAGCATAAATCACACAAAGCCATGACGTACTACCCGAATCCAGCCATGGTTACCGCCGTTCCTTTGTTTGGTCCAAAGGGCGAAGTGCGTGCCGTTTTCGAGTTCATCGATGATCTCAGCGAACTGATGCAAGTCGAGAATGCTGTTCACGACCTAAATGCCGCCTGCACGGAGATGGATGTCGTCAGAGCAATTCTTAACGCCTTTATGAGCGTGGCCGACGGCGACAGAGCAATATATATCGAGTTTCACAATGATGGCCAAGTACTGCTAGCAAAAGCAGACGATGCATCGGAGTACTGGGATAATATATCGGCGAACGTAAGCGGCAACAATCTGGCAAGCACCGTTCGCAACATAAGAACCGTTCTCCCTCTTGATAGTCTGCTCCAACATCCCGACGTACCGGATGAATTCAAGAAATGGTCCTCCAAGATACGAGTCAAGAGGGGTTTGCCAGTCGTGGGCCGCGTACTGCTTGTTCCATTGTCGTGGGAAAAAGACAGCCCAAACTTCGCACTGGTTGCAGTAGAACGCGGGGTGGGACAGAGAGAGTTCACACAAGAGCAGATACTCTACGCGCGTGTTCTCTCAGACCACGCCGCAGCGGCAATAAGGAGAGCGAAGGAACATATGTGGCGTGAATGCTTCATTAAGGCAATGACAAACACAGCCGGTATCTTGACTCCCGAAGCGGCGCTGCAAAGACTTGTCACTGAAACCATAGAACTCTTCCCTGAAGATATTGACCTTCTCTCATTCCGTTTCATCAAAATGCCGGGACAAGACGACATCAAAATGGTCTTTGCAGGCGGAGCAGGCAACCGCTATCAAGAAGAATCATCGATATTCCCAAATAAGTGGCTCATGGGCAAAGAAGTCAAGCCAACTCCCATCGTTGCTGCTTGGGTTATTAGAGATGGCAAACCTCTTTCTCGCAGGGTCAATGTATCTGCAAAGAATAGCGATCGGATACTCGTGCTTGAACGAACGCGCTGGGTCCGAATCCTTCCCCTTACCCATCAAAACCAAGTATGGGGATGTTTGGTAGCTGAGAGCCCTCACGAAGACACGAAACACGCATTTCCGTTCGAGGTCGAAATACTCCTCGACTTCTTGGCGAGATTCTGCGGCGTCCTAGTTAGCCGATTCGAATTGCTGCGGCAGTGTATGTCACATTTGCATGGTCACGTCTTGAAGGCGCA
>JBAZRU010000595.1:1688-4680 GCA_041662805.1 Candidatus Hydrogenedentales bacterium
CCGGATAGAAGCTGCTGCTCGCTCATTGAATAGGGAAGAGCTATTCCACGAAGTGGCACGTACGCGAGAAGCCATATCGGTCGATTACAAGGCTTGGCGAATTGCCTCCCAGGACAGGGACGTACTTGATATACAGACTGGTGTAGACATTAATGCAATTCTCAGTAACGCAATTTGGGTTGTCACACTTTCTGACATTGCGCCGGATCAGATCAAAGAGGATGTTGCCACAGACTTGCCGAAGTGTTCGTGTGATCCTATTGTCATAGGAGAACTTGTTAATGAACTTCTTCTTAACGCATGTAAGTATCGTTATGAAGGCACGAAAGTGACACTGTCTGCAAGAGTCGAAAAGAGCACTGTTCACATTAGCGTTATCAACGAGATCGATAGCAAGGAAGCAGACACTGTGAAGAATGAACTTGTCAGGGTTTATGAGCCCTTCTTCAGGGGTTCGAACAGAAGACACATATCAGGAACAGGGCTTGGCCTTTGGAGAGTTGCTTGTCTGATGGACGCTCATCCGAGGGGGAAGCGAAAGATTCAATGCAAGCATCTTGGGGATGAATTTTATATTGTGTCCTCAATTTGGGTTCCCATATCGGCATAGATAATCAGCATAAGGAGAGTATGAAATGGGCGCGAAGGTGATTCTTATTGTGGAGGACCAGCTCGCATTGCAGAAGGTAGTGTGCCGGGAGCTGAAAAGGGCAGGATACGAAACGATATGGACGGATGCTACGCAAGATGCCAAAGAGATAATTGAGCGCGGAGGAATTGCACTAGTCGTTACTGACGTGGATGAAGTGCGGGAAAAACGTTACGGACCTAAGCTGCGTGCTCAAGGGTTGAAGTTTCTAAGAGAACTCCGCCTGAATCCACTCTTCGAAAAACAATGCCTTCCGGTAATTGGAACGACTTGTCATATGCCGGAGAATGCACTTTCTTGGGGACCCGACTTCCTCAAAGCTGGCGGAAATGCCTTGCTGGAATGGCCTGCGGTGTTTGACGAACTGGTGCCGCTTGTAAATTACATTCTTGATTCGAGGTGTACAGGAGGGATCGCAAAGTGAACCAGTCAAACGACAATCTTCTCTTCGGGTCTCAGGAATTTGTAGATACTTGGAGGACGGTGTTCAAGCTTCAGAAGCTGTTCGACTTGGCAAAACTGGGGCTAAGTGCCGAGAAAATGCTGGAGGAGCTGTGCCAGCGACTTTGCATGGAACTCAGAGTACATGAAGCAAGACTGTGCCTAAGCGGAGAAGAAACCTATGATGTCAGTTTCGGTATTCCCCCTGGCACGCAGAAGATGCCTTTTTGCATAGAGTCGTTCTTCGCCAATCAGCAAATCCTCGTGCCCATTATGGTCGGTTCCTGCGCGATTGGATGCGTGGAGGTCGGCAGGCCGGACAAACGCAACTTCGAATTGAAGGATAAGATCCTTGTGGATCTTGTAGCTTCTCAGCTTGGGTTAATTGCAGCCTGCGCCATGCCGCTTCGATCAAACGACGAGAAAGACATCTCTCAGCTCGCCATACTCTCCATGTTTGAGAGCGCCATGAAGGTAGTAGAAGAAGCCAAGGGAGATCTCCAAAAGGCCGCCGATTCACTCGTTAGTGTGACAAGGTGCGGCATTCCTTGTGACTGTGCCGTCCTGGCGCGGTGGAACAAGCTTGGCACGGAGGAACTCTCCTCTAGCGGCGATGTAAGGGCAGTAAGGCTCATGAAGAACGCCATAATGAAAAACAGAGAAGACGCATTCAGCAACGCGGGCTTCGTCAGGCGTCCTAACAAATCAAGAAAGTGCGGAGGCATTCTCATGTATCCAATGGCAAACTTGAAAAATTATAGGGGACTGATCGCTCTAGGTCGAAACAGCGATGGAGACGAATTCACAACTATCGAGAAGAGCGCATTGAGGGTACTTTCAGCACTGATCAGTGAATGAACATGTCAATGAAAGATGTCCCGGTTTAGCGGGAATTTGACAATTGCCGTTGAACCGGGACACAAGAACGTCCCCCGCGGCAACGTGCCCCGCAGGTCGTGCCGTTCCATCAAAGGACGCCCCGGCACCATCCCGTTGATCGCCGCCAACTCCTCTTCCGGGAAACGGCTGAAATGCTTGTCGATCCTGTTGTGGCACAGGTCCAACGTGAACGCCACAAACTCGTCCCGCCCCAGCGGACGCAACGCGAACCGGTTTACGTCCTCCACAATCGGATCCCCCGCCTCGTGCGAACGCAGACCCACCACGCTCCCCGCATGCCGGAATACAAACGGTTCCATCTCCATCGAAAATCTCCTTACGCTTTCGCCATTTATGTGCTACAATTCGACCGTGTGTGACGGGAAATTGGGTTGTATGGAAAAAGACATCCTCACCATCGAAGACATCGCCGATCTGCTCGGAACCGAGCCGGCCGAAGTCCTCGAACTGTTTCGTAGCGGCGAGATCCCCGGCCGCAAGATCGGCAACCGCTGGTATGCCACGCACCGCCAGTTGCTCGACTACATCGAACAAGGCCCCCAGCAGCCCGCCGCCCACGTCGTGCCCAGCCCCGTCACCGCCGACCACTCCTGGACCTGCGACCACTGCGACACCGTCAACAACCCCGAACGCGTCGCCTGCGTCAAGTGCAACCGCCCCCGCACCACGCCCCTCATCAACTACATCCCGTTTCGGCGGACGCCGTAATTCAGCCGATCCCCAGCGTCTTCGCCGCGTCCCCATGTGCCAGGAAACCCTCGTCGCGCAGGCGCACCGCGTTTCCGATCTCCTTCTCCCGCGCCGACGCCTCCTTGAGCACGTCCACCGTCCGGTTCGACCGCATATGCACCCGCGCACGCGCCTCGCCCCACATCAACGCCAACTCGAAGTTGTACAGCCGCTCGAGAATCCGCTTCACGCTCCGGTTCACCGCCTCGACGTGCCGGTTGATAATCTCGAACTGCGCCGTCCCATACGTCTCCGTCGTGCCATAATTTCGGC
>JBAZRU010000596.1:0-1391 GCA_041662805.1 Candidatus Hydrogenedentales bacterium
TCCGTCGCGGGGTCCAGAAGGGCGTCGAGACCTTTACACGGGTCGCAAAGCTGAAATCCGCCGCATGCGGCAATCTCGAAGACGCGGGGATTGATCGCATCGCAATGCGGGTCGACCCCGTTGTGCATGGCGCTGGAATGGAGGTTAAGATTGATCTTCGACCCTGCGACGATCTTCGCGAAATCCCCAGGGCCGAAGCGTTCATCGGGTTTCTGCACGCACTTCAGGAGTTCGCGGGCCGACCATTCCACGCCCCAGATTTTGAAATTATAGTCGGTGAGCCCTTGGAAGAACTGGTTCCGATTGTGGTATCCGGCTCCCGCGAACGACAGGTCGCAGCCGTAGGTTTGCTGCTCCTCTATCGTGAGCGGCACGGGTTTGTGGACATCCGGATCGCAGGCTGTCTGCACAAAGGCGTGATGTGAGCACCCGGCTTCCGTCAACTGACGTTCGAATTCGCCAGGTTGGATGTGGAAGAAGGTGTCGTAGTGCGCGGCGATGTCGCGCCAATACGTCATGTGGCGCCAATTCTCGACGAACCAGAATGCCGTGAGTATCTGGTGGCGCGTAAGGCGCGCGGGCCATTCAGGACACACCGGGGCCTGAGCCATGACGATGCAGATATTCGGATCGAACTCGGCGACTCTGGCATAGCTCCATTCGCCCGCGAGATTCACGAGCATATTTGCCAGTTGCTTGTTTGCGGTTCTGGTCTGGACGCTGCCTCCAATGGCTTGGTACACGGGCCACAGGCTGCTGTTGTCGACGTACAGCGTGCGGTGGCCCAAGCGCGTAAACGCGGCCGCGAGGTACTGGGCTATCGGAAGCGAGCCTCCGTACATGGGGCCTACAACGGCTATGCCCAAACGTTCGCCCATGATGCTTACGCGCGCCGCAAGGCGTTCGATATCGGCGACGAATGCGCCGCGTACCCGGGCCGTGGGAGGGTGCACGAGAATCTGCGGGCGTCTCTTCAGAAACGCAGCGAAGTCCGGGGATTGTGCAAGTTCTTCCGCGCTCCCCAGAGCAAGGCGAACGTTCGCGTCTTTGAGCGGGCCTTCCAAGGCCAGGCGCGCGACCGCTTGTTCGCATTCCGCGATGACGACCTCGCAATCGCGGTCGAGCAACACTTGGACGTGATATCCGAGTCCCAGGCCGATAGCGAGGACGGGACGATCCTGTTCAAGCTGGAGCGAGTCGATGAGGGCTTCGGCTTCTTCTCGGGGCCGATACTTGCTGTGCAAAAGTACGCCGTCGATTGTGAGGGACGGGTCTGGGCTTGGGCCTTGCACCAAGGCGATACCGGAAGGGATATCGACGCCGGCGAGCGTGCCTGTCCATTCGAAGGCCGGCTTCATGTCCTATCCTTGCGCAATGCCGCGAGCAGTTCG
>JBAZRU010000596.1:1401-4668 GCA_041662805.1 Candidatus Hydrogenedentales bacterium
CGGGGGCAAAATCAGGAGCCAGCATAAGAACGGTTTCGAGCGCGTCGCATGCCGCCGCGTTGTCTCCCAGATCGCGAAGGAGTTCGGCATAGGCGAGCCCGACTTCCTTTGTTCCTGGAAAGAAATCGACGAAACGCTTTACCAAAGGTTCGGCGTCTCGAAGGCGTTCCGTAGCGTGCGCCGCGGCTATCAGGTGCATCGTCAGCGCGGCGTTCTGGAAATCGACCTCCAGTGCGCGGGCAAGGTTGTCAAAGGCAAGATCGTATTGGCCAAGGCTGAGGTGGGCCAGACCCAAGCCTCCGAGGTGGCGGCTGTTTTCCGGGTCGGACGAGAGGGCGCGCGTGAGCGGTTCGATTGCTTCACCGGGTCGATTCATCGCAACGAGCAGTACTCCAAGGTCACCGTTCAAGCTGGCAGGCGCATTGGGGAAAGTGGTAGCTTCTCGCAGGAGGCGCTCGGCGAGTTCGGACTTCCCCATTTTCGCCGCCGCGATGGCCATGACGCGATGGCGCTCGACTTGGCAGGTATCCTTCACGCTTTCGGCAAGGAATAGCGCGAACTTCGTGTCGCCCGCGTCGAGTGCGCGCTTGGCCAGCGCGAGCCGATTGAATCTTCGCTTTCCCGCGACGACGAGGAATTGATAGGTAAGGTAGTCGCGATACTCGGAATCGGTCAGCGGTCCAATCGTGGCCTTGCCGAGTTTCAGGTAACCATTTGCGTCGAGCTTCAGCAATTCCTCCGACCACATGGAGAGCGGCTCCATGCGGACGATCTCCAGGCCCGCATCGGCGATCAGTTCGCGCACGTCCTCGGCACAGAAGAACCGGAGGTGCGTGCGGTCCATGATGCCCGCGTCTTCATACTTCCAACGTCCGCTCGCAAGCATTTCGACCGTCATCCAGAATTGGACGTTGGGAATGCTGATGACGACGAGTCCTTCCGGTTCCATCATGCGCGCGAGTTTGCGCAACGCGAGCGCTGGTTCCACCAAATGTTCGAGCACGTCGCCACAGACGATGCAGTCGAAAGTCCCCTCGTCGAAGGGAGGCTCCATCTGTTCGATGTTGCCGTGGACGGCATCGTCCAATACCTGCTTTGCGAGGCTCCACGCGCGTTCCACGACTTCAATTCCCGCCACGTAGCGCACACCGCGGCGCTTGAGCGAGAGGCCGAACTCACCGCCTCCGCATCCCACGTCGAGGACACGTTGCACGTGCTTGGGGATCTGGCGCGCCAACTCGGGACGCGGCGAGCGGTAGTAGCCTCCGCGGCTGAATCGCGATTCTCCTTGATAGCCGCCGAGCGCGCCCAAGGCTTCGAGGACCATCGTAACCATGAGCCGCATGCGCACGTCGTAGGTGTGCTCCGACAACACGCATGTTTGCCCGGCTTCCGCGATACGCGTGCGCTCGGCGTCATCCGCCAGGTAGTGCTCGATAAGAGGAATCAGGTCCTCGTCGTTGCGGTAGATCACGAGGTGCTCGCCGTCGGTGAATAGGTCTTCGAGTCCGTCGGCTTCGTCCGTGATTAGGAGCGCGCCGGAAGCCATGCCTTCAAACACGCGCATATTGGTGTCGCGCGCGGCGGCCATGTTGAAGACGATCTTGGACTGCGCGTAGGCCCGCGCCATTTCCTCGGGCCAGAAGCGTCCTATCACGTGATTGGGAAAACGCGTGGCGACCGACTCCACCAATTGATGCCGGCGATCATTCTTATTTTCAGGAACGCCGCCGATGAACGCGACGTCGTAGGTGCGCACGCAGGGCTCCACGTCGTGGAGTTCGGGCGAGCATCCCAGAGGCAGCCAGGCCACGTTCTTCACGCCGGCATCGACGAACTGTTGCAAGCGCGTGGGCTGTGCAAGAAACGTAAAATCGAAATGCTTCGCAATCTCGATGCGCTGCTCCAGCATGCAATGCGTGTCGATGATGTAGCAGATGCGCGGCGCACCCAGGGTCTGCGTATCGGTCGACAACCCGGACAAGCCGGAGTCTATCCACACATGGAGGTTGGGCTTGTTCTCCTGGGTGAAGTGTGGCAGAAGTTCAGTGTACGGGCGGCCGGGCTGATGCTCCATGTCGGGTTTCGGGTCGACGGGTGGCTTTCCGCGAAAGCCCCAGCCCTCCAACATGGACTCGGGTACGGAAACGCCGGCAACGGTCACGTTTTGAGTTTTGCGCAGCGCCGTCTCTATATACCGGCCCGTGGTGATGGGGGAGACGTGGTACTCGAGGAGGACGTTCATGCGGGGAAGAGACGAGGCTTCGGCGGAGGCCATGGACGCGGCGATACGCTTTGCCGCGATGGACGCTCGTCCGCGAGGGCCGGATTCGGCGGCCCGCTCGATAGTCTCCTTCCACTGCCGTGCGAAGCGTTCCAGGGGAAACGCTCGCGATACGGTTTCACGCCCTTGGGCGCCAATAGCGCGCGCGAGATCGAGGTCTTCCATGAGGCGTGTGATGCGCTGGCGGAGACCGTCCGCGCCACTCGCCACGAAGCCGTCAACGCCATCCGTGAGCGGTGACGATGGATTTGCAAGAGAGACAACGGGCATACCGCAAGCCATCGCCTCGAGCATAGCCAGGTTGTATCCATCCTCGTAGGGATGACAGGTCACGTGGAGGAGGCACCGCAGCGACCGATAGTATCGGAGCAATTCTTCAAATGACTGCGACGGTTTTGCGTGGGGGATCTGCGCGTCGTCGCCCACGACTTGATAGGGCAGATTGCGGCAGACGGCTTCCTGAAAGTCCACGTCGAACATAAGATTCCGTGCGCGCATCGCATTCCCGACCCGTAGAACCTGGGCATGCTCGCCGGTATAGCCGCCGTATGCCTCCACGTCCAGCCCCGGCAAGATGACGGCGCCGTCGATGCCATAGCTTTGGCGTTTGGTTTCGGAGATGAATACAAACGAAAACTGCTCGGTCAGCCTCGCGAGGATCTTTTCGTAGGAGTCTCTTCCTTGCTCCTTGTCGCCAGTGACCGTCGTCTCGAGGAAGTTGCGGCGGTTGTGGCAGACCAGAATCGACGATGCGGGGCAGCCGAATACGTCGTTTGCGTTTAGTTCATTGTGCGCGATGACGACGTCATACTTGCCGGCTTGCAGATCGCGCCGCCACGTCTTTTCCTCGACCAGGGTCAGGTTGGAGGGCAGTGGGCGAAATCGGACTTGCCATTCGCGGGTGAACGGCGGCTTCTCATACAGGCCGACATCAAAGGGTAGTCCTGTCTTGGCCAGCAGACACAGGTAGGGTTCGTGGAAGT
>JBAZRU010000597.1:0-3223 GCA_041662805.1 Candidatus Hydrogenedentales bacterium
ACGCCCTGGAGAAGGAACTGGTAGGGTCTGACGAATTGTGAGCACTTGCGCTTAGATTCTCTCTGTGGCTTGTTTGAGATATCGCCGTGCGCCTCCTCACTTCGTTGTCAGCCGCTCGCCTTTGCCGTCTCCCCCGCGAAAGCGGGGGGTCCATCTTCGACCGTCGCAAACCGCTTCCATACAGAGACGGAAATCCCCTTTCGCGGGAATGACGCGTAGGCAAACGCGGGGGTGGCGGCTCGAAGTGCTCTTGCAGGAGGACGTAGTGCGATTACCCTCCGACTTTTCCCTGTGCAGCATCAAGAGCAAGTGCTACAATATGGGCAACGGAGTATATTCGCGTTGGTGGCGCGAATTCCGCCAAGAAGGGTCTGCCATGGTCTAGAAAACATAAGATTCGCATGGCCGTGCTTTAGTCATTAGGACATCGGAAAGATGCTCGTACTAGCTACTCAGCGAGACAAGGGGAGCCCCAGGAACGGGAAGAAGCAGAGCACATTGCGTGAGCAACGTCACCCGAAAAGGGGTCGGGCAGAGCGGGAGATAACGTAGGTGCAATTCTACTTGCCATCGGCACTTGAGTCTGTGACAAGCCAGCAACTTCCGGGGGTGACTTCGCAGGGAAGGGAAGAGCGCGATGGATCAGGCTGCACTGCTAGAAAAAACGTTCACAGAATACTACGAGGCCGTCTTTGACACGGATAGGGAGCGGGCCCTCACCGTAACGCGAGAGGCCGTCGCAAATGGCTTGGCTCCTGAAGATGTCGTCTTCAAAATCGTCATGCCCGCCATCGACAAGATGGTCAAGTCAATCAGCGAGAACTTCGACACTAATCTTGCCCAGCATTTCATGGCCTCCCAGATAGCGTCCGCTGTTGCGGACGAAATGATTGCCAAATTCAGAACGCAGCCTCAGGCAACCGGGCGAGTAGTCATTGGAACGTCTCCAGGAGACTTTCACGGCCTCGGGAAGAGTATCGTTTCGGGGTGCTTGCGGTCGCTCATGATCGACGTGGTGGATCTCGGCTGCAACGTTCCGCCCGAACGCTTCGTGGACGAAGCCGTTGCTTGCGAGGCGCAAGTAATCGGAATCTCCTCCATGATGCTGCACACCGCCCGGGGAGAGAACGGGTGCTTGGGGGTGAGGAAGATCCTGCGCCAAAGATCTTTGGAAGACCGAATCAAGGTCATTGTGGGAGGCGCTCCGTATCGTTTCGATCCTGAGTTGTACAGAACCGTCGAAGCTGACGCATGGGCTAATGACGGTCTGTCTGCGGGCGAGGCCGTTGTGCGCCTCATCGGTACGGTGAAAACATGATCACTGCATTGGAACGTCTTGCCGCAGCAGCGAATGGAACAGTGCTGGACCGCATCCCCGTCTTCTGCAATCTACTGGATCAAGGAGCCAGAGAACTCGGAGTGCCCCTGCGGGAGTACTACGCGAGCGGAGAGCGTGTCGCGGAAGGCCAGCTTCGCATGCGCGAAAAATACGGGTACGACAATGTCTGGGCCCTCTTCTACGTCGGCAAAGAGGCTGAGGCGCTGGGGTGCGGAAAAATCCACTTCGCGGACTGTGGCCCGCCCAACGTGGGCGAAATGGTAATCGAATGCCAAGAGGATATCTCCAAGCTCAAGGTGCCCGACAATCTCGACGAGCATCCGGCGATGACAGAGCCCATGAAATGCCTGCGGATACTCCACTCGGAGGTGGGTGGAAAGCACCCCGTCTGCGTGTACGTCACCGGCTCGATGACCCTTCCCGCAATCCTCATGGGAATGGAGAAGTGGCTCGAATTGCTTCTCTCGGGCCCGGTGGAGGCCCGGAACGCCCTACTCGAAAAGTGCTGCAACTTTGTCCGGAAGGAAATCGCCGCCTATCGTCGCGCCGGTGCGGATATCATTCTCTATTCGAACCCGTTTGGCTCCATCGATTTTGTCCCGATGAGCATGATTGACTCTCTCTCTCTTCCCTGGATGAAGCGAGACCTGGAATCCGTCGATATGGCTTCCGTTGTCTACTATTGCGGCGGCGCGCGCCTCGGCGCAGTGATCGAACGCGTCATCGAACACTTGGGATGCGGCACGTACTATCTGAGCCCACTGGAGAGCGTGTCCGACGGAAAGCGCATCATTGACGGGCGCGCCCTGTGCGCCGGTGTGATTAACGACATCAGACTCGTCGACTGGTCACCCACGGAAGTCCGACAAGAGGTCAAGCGGATTCTCGCTGAAGGTGTGCCTGGAGGCAGATTCCTGTTCGGGACGATCTTAATGCCCTATGGAATACCGGAGGTCAATATTCGGACGATGCTCGAGGCTGCCTACGAATTTGGGGGCAACGAACTGCAATGAGAAGTCCAAAAATATCCCGCGGTGCGTGCCGTTTCGGTGCACGTGGGACGATAGATGTGTGTCGGCGTGCCTGAAGTAGACGGTGACCGAATCGAACGCGATTGGGGAAGATAGGATGTGTGAGATGGCTGCCATATCTTGCGTAGACCTTGCTCGGTTAAACAAACGAGTCGAGGTGCTGGCCAGGGATAAAGCCAATACGCAGTTGGTCATGCACCTAATTGAGTCCTTGGCGGAAGTCCAAGGACTCGACATGACGGTCGAGCGCATGCTGCAAGCCGTTCTGGAACATGTCGGAGGCACGAACCTCGCCGTCTTCTACACAATCGACTCCGAAATACACTACGCAGACGTGCTGGGTGCCCGGAAACAAATCTCGGTGCTCGATGACCCTCTTGTGAAGCATGTTTTCGAATCCCATGTATTCATGGAGTCCGAGCACGATTTCAGCGACACCAGAATGCTCACCACGGAGTTCACCAAGGCAAGCACATGGGTCTTCCCCCTGCTTGTTGGACAAGACCTCATCGGTATCTTCAAGATCGAGAGCACGCACTTTCCTGCGGCCGAGATACTCTCTTGTCTCCCCACATTCTTCAGCTACGCAGCCCTTTCGCTCAAGAACGAGATTAATGGGTATGCAAAGCTGAAAAAGGCCTACGACAACCTCAGGGCAGAGGTCGCCGTTCGCAAGAAGGCAGAGACGGAACTGCTCGAAGCAAAGACGCTTCTGGAAGAGAGAGTAGCGGAGCGCACGGCCGACCTGCAGCGGGTTAACCGGCTCTATGACGTCTTGAGTCGCGTGAACCAGGCAATCGTCCGAATTGACTCGCGCGAAGACCTCTTCTCCGAGGTCTGCCAAATTATGGTT
>JBAZRU010000597.1:3233-4663 GCA_041662805.1 Candidatus Hydrogenedentales bacterium
GAGCATGGCGGATTCCGCACCGCATGCGCGGGTTCGGTGGATCTCCCCTGCCTTCATGTCACCCCAATCGCGTGCACGAGCCCGTTGAAGGATTGCGTACTCCGTTTGGCGGGCGCGAGTAGCACGTCGCCCAACGGAAACGCTCGTGTCGCCGCGCTACTCCGCGACGGACGGCCCTATATCTGCAACGACCTCGCTGCCGACCCAGTGGCTTCACTTCTTTTTGATAAGGCTCTGGAAGCAGGGCTTCAGTCCGCCGCCGCAATCCCGGTTCCGTACGATAATCACGTCGGCTTTCTGCTTACCATCTGCAGTACGGAAAAGAATGTCTTCAACGAGAAGGAGGTTAATCTTCTCGGGGAGGTCGCGAGCACGGTCTCCTTGGGTTTGGAACGCATCGAGAGAGAGCGCGAGCGAAAGCGCGCGGAAGAAGCCCTGCTGCAAAGCGAGGAAACGTACCGAGTGCTTGTCGAGAGCCTTCCGGACATCGTACTCCGCTTCGACCGGAATGCCCGTCACTTGTTTGCGTCCAGGAATACTGAGGTTGTCACGGGGGTCTCCGCTGGACAACTGATTGGGAAGACCCACAGGGAGGTGGGCATGCCCGAGTCCGTGTGCATTCTCGCCGAGAACGCTATTCGAGCCGTCTTTGATAGCGGCAATCCCTACGAAGCGGAACTGGAGGTCCCCGTAAAGGGCAAGAAGGCCACGTTCAATTGCCGCCTGTTGCCCGAATTCGACGCGCGGGGAACGGTCCTGTCGGTCTTGTCCATTAGCCGCGATGTGACCGCCCATCGGCGAATGGAAATTGCCCTTGAGAGCGAAGCCTCTCGACGCCGTATCCTGATGGAAGCGTGCCGTGACGGAATTGCCATCTTCAATCAGGGACACAAAGTGGTCGAAGCCAACCCGGGCTTCTGCCAAATGCTGGGCTACACACCGGAGGAAACACTAAACCTGCACACCTGGGACTTTGAAGCAGTGATGTCTCAGGAGCGGATTCGGACCGATTTCGCCGATCTCACGCAAATCAATGCAACATTTGAGAGCAGCCATCGCCGTAAGGGAGGCCAGATTGTCGACGTCGAAGTCACGGCGAGCGGCGCCATGGTTGCCGGCGAACCGCTCGTCCTCACGGTGGTGCGGGACATCTCCCAGCGAAAGCGAGATGAACTGGCGCTACGGGAAAGCGAGGCGCGCTACCGCGCGCTTGTAGAAACTTCCTCGGACTGGGTCTGGGAAACCGACCGCAGCGGGCGCTACACGTTCATCAGCAATCGCGTAGCCGACATATTGGGATTTGCGCCCGACGAGATGATTCACCAAACCCGGTCTGATTTCATGCCCGAAGACGAAGCCATGCGCACGCGCGAGGTTTTCGAAGGAATTACCGCTGCTCACCGGTCCTTTCATTCCCTCGAAATCATAGG
>JBAZRU010000598.1:0-4651 GCA_041662805.1 Candidatus Hydrogenedentales bacterium
GTCGAGCCAGGCAGCTACACTGTCGTAGGCGAGCTTCGCCCTATTCAGCACGCGGGCGCGATAGACATCGGATTCCTTGAGTGCGCCATCCGCGGCGATTCGCGCCTCGACCACGATGGCCAGACGCTCCTGGCCTTCGTCAAGGGATGTCAGGTCCGTCGATAGCTTCTCGGGAAGCATCGGGAAAATTCCGGCTGCCGTGTACACGGACGTGGTATTGACTTGAGCGTGATCGTCGATGGCGGATTTGATTCGGACCAGGGCGTCGACATCGGCGATAGCTACGAAGATCTTCACCGAAGAGTCCGGCCCGAGTTCAGCGGTCGTCAGTTGATCGAGGTCTTGCGAATCATCGTTGTCGAGCGAACACCAGGGTAGGTGTCGCAGATCGCGGATCGAAGCATCCGGCTCGGTAGCCGCCGTCGAAATGGCGTTGACCTCCGCGAGGACGGCGGGAGAGAAATCGGGCAGTAACCCGCGCTGACTCATCGCTCGTTGTGCGATGGACTTGAGTTCGCCTTGATTCGCCGAGCTGGGAGGGTTCATGTGAGGTTTCCTGTGCCGTTTGGTCTGCCGCTGCGTCATAGGGATTTCCAAAGATTCTACTCGTTTGCTGCGCCAAGTTGGCAACCCGCTCTCCGGGTGAGTACTGTCCGATACGCTGATGTTCCGAGCAGAGGCTTCTTCTTTACGTCCGGGAACCTTGAGCTAGTGCTTGCACCATCGCCAGGGACTTGCGGCATAGCTCCGATGTTTCGGATACGAATCCAGACTGTCAGCCTCGTGAAGGTTCTGAATTGTCTTTCGCTGTTCCGGAGACACTTTTCTGGGGATCTCCAGGATTACCGTGACCAACTGGTCTCCTCTTCGCCCTCCGTTGAGCGCGGGGAAACCCTGGTCGCGCATACGCAGGATAGCGCCTGATTGCGTGCCGGCCGGAATCGTGAGCCTTGCCTTGCCGTGTAGCGTAGGGACCTCAACCGTTCCCCCAAGCGCCGCTTGCGTGAAGGTAATCGGCACTTCGCAAACAAGATCGTTGCGCTTGAGTTGGAAGATCTCGCTCTCTTCGATCCTCACCACGATAAAGAGGTCGCCATTTCGCGCGCCCGGATCTCCGCGCTGCCCCTGCCCATTCAAACGAAGGCGCGTGCCTGTTCTGGCGCCCGGAGGAATCGTGACGCTCAGTGTGCGGCTCTCGGTCTTGGAGCCCGTACCTCCACACGCGGGACATGGCGTCGGTATTATCTCGCCGCGTCCGCGACAAAGGGGGCACATCTGCGACATAACAAAGAGCGAGCCACTCCCGCTGGAGATGTGGCCGTTCCCGCCGCAATGAGGGCACTGCTGAGGCATGGTTCCCCGGGCGGCGCCACTGCCGGCGCATGATTGACATGCAGACTCGGATGGCAAGCGCAAAGACTTCTTGGCTCCTTCCGCGGCTTCCCGCAGCGAAACGGTTATGTACGTTTCGAGGTCCGCGCCGCCGCGAAGCCCATGCTGGCGTCCCTGAGTCGTCTGGCCAAACATGTCGCCAAAGATGTCCGATAGGTCGCCGTCGAATTCGGTCCGCCCGGCATGCGCGGACCCATTGTGTGGAGAACCACTGGCCGCGCCCGCCCTGAATGGCGTTTCCGCCGCAAACGGACCCGCGAGCGACTCATCGTATTCTTTTCGTTTCTCCGGTCTCTTCAGGGTGTCATAGGCTTCGTTGACAATTTTGAGTTTATCCTCGGAACCTTTGTGCCCGCCTGTCTTGTCGGGGTGGTATTTGCGTGCGAGAGCGAGCCACGCCTTTCGCAGTTCGGCTTGCGTAGCGCCTTGAGTCACGCCGAGGATATCGTAGAAGGTCTTTGTCTTTACTGACGGCATGGCCATGAAACCTTGACACTGGCAGGTCCACCCCCTCGCGGAGACCGACCTGCCATCAATTCGTCGACACTTATCCGAGTTTCAATGCACGGATGCTTCTCGGAGCGGCCCGCGAAAGCCAATCTTGCCTCGTGAGGCGCGGAAGGGAAAGGCATGCTTTGCTACTTCGTGCCGCCGCCGTTTTGATTGTGGTCCGCGATGAGCGCTCCGCCTACGGCCCCGGCAGCGCCGCCGATGATCGCGCCTTCGGCCGTGCGATGATTGGATTGATTGCCGATGATAGCGCCTGCTCCGGCGCCTATCACGCCGCCTTGAAGCGCGCCGTTTTGCACCGGAGTGGTTCTGCAACCCATGCCTAACGTTCCCACGAGCGCCGCCAATGCAATTGCGAGCGCTGCAACCTTGGTCTTCATGTCAAACTCCTCGGAGTGTCGACTCCATTCTCTTCAATTCCCGGCGCATGCTCGGGGTCCTGAGAACAGCACCCCGAACACCCATCGACTCCTTCTTCCGCATGAAGGAGAGCCCACGGATGCTCGGGGTGTGACTCAGATCTGTGTTTCTTCGCGGTCTTCGATTGGCCGCTTAATACTTGTCTCTATCGGCAAGTTAGGCACATCTAGAATCCTGCCAGGAGGGAGGCCTACAGACTAATTGGCGTCTCTGCTGGCGGTGTCGTCGTACCTAACGTTACTGTCGCGGCGGTCGCCATCATTGTGCCAGTCGCCGTCATTGTCTCGGTTGTGATCGTTGTCTCGGTTGTGATCGTAGCGCCGGTCGCGGTTGTAGCGCCGGTCGCGATCGTTGTTTCTATCACGGTCATTCTGCCGGGCGATCTCTTCGAGTCGTGCAATCTCCGCGCGCCGGGCTCTGTCTTCACGCCGGGCGATCTCCTCGCGCCGGGCAATCTCTTGGGGGTAGGCTATCTCCTGGCGGCGTGCAATCTCCTCGCGCCGGGCAATTTCTTCACGTCGGGCGTTTTCCACGTGCCAAGCTCTGTCGTAACGCGCGCGGTTCTGGTCCGGGCGTACTACAACAAGTCCATTTCCGTTTCTGGGTGGTCCTCGCCAATCGTCGGAGCTTCGCCAACCATCCGAACTGCGGTGCGAGGGATACGTCTCACATCCAGTTATGACGAGAGCTGAGGCCGAAACCCCCGCCACGACAATTCCCATTCGTATCAAGTTTCGCATGTACATGATCTTCGTCCTTTCATCCGTCACAGGGAGTCCGCGGCGTTCGCGGCTCGCTCCAATCTATGGGCTACGCGCCAGCGCATCTTTTTCTCATAAGTCATTTGACCACACGCGCGCATCGCTCCGGCAAAGGAGGGGTAAATCTATCGTAAAGAGATTCGGCCGGTGCGCCGAGAGAGGCTAGAGGGACGGATGACAGGACCGGTAGACAACGCCTAAGCGCGCCGGCCCGCTTAGGCAGGAGTGAAGTTTTGCTTGATCCAGTATTGGCCGACGCTTTCTACGACTGCTTGAAAGCGCGCGAAATCCAGAGGTTTCTTAATGAAGCTGTTGGCCCCGCAGCGATAGCTCATCAAGATATCACCCGGCGCCTGAGAATCGGTGAAGATGACCACGGGCGTGAGCGTAAGCGCATTCTTCGCTTCGAGCGCTCGAAGTTGGGCAAGCACGGAAAAGCCGGTTTCTCCCGGCATCGACAGGTCCATCAGGATTAAACGTGGGGGATCCTCCCCGAGGCGCTCTGTCCAGGCGCCGCGGCCCAGAAGAAAGTCGAGGGCCTCTGTGCCGTCTCGAACGGCGATGACGACAATGTCGGGGATGGAGTTTTGTAGCGCAAGTACGATGGATGCACGTTGGCTGTCTTCATCTTCCACAACAAGTATGTCAACCGGTTCACCCAGTATCACAAGACTTTCGCTCCTAGCTCGAAGGACCTGCCGATTTGCCACGTTCCCATCTTTGCACTGCAATCTTAACCGCCCAAGATGAAGTTCAGGTAAACGCTGGGCGTTGCCAAGGTAAACCATGCGATTGGTCTGCAGAAACCCTCGTCGCTTCCTGCCCAGTGCGGTTTACCAAATTTTTACCTGCGCTTTACCGGAGGAATACAAGGCTATGGCTAAATCGCTACGGTGCGATTCGTAGAGTGGCGCATCCGGCAATGGAGGGCTTGAGCCTATTCAGCCTGGCGCCTTCGGCAGTCTTGAAGGCAATTTTCGGGGAGACCAAGCCATGAGGCGCTTGCACATCGTTTTCATCCGTCCATCGCGCTACGACGACGACGGATACGTGGTGCGGTTCGTGCGCGGCGTCTTGCCGTCCAATACGCTTTGTTGTCTCCAGAGCTTAACGGAGCGCGTGGCGGAACACGGCGACTTGGGTCCGGACGTGGAGGTCACCGTGGACGTCTTCGACGACACGGTACAGCGAATTCCAATCCAGCGCATTGCGAAAATGAACGGCCGGCCTGACCCAACCGTCGTCGTGGGCTTCGTAGGCGTTCAGAGCAATCAGTTTGCGCGCGCTTCAGACCTTGCCCTGGAATTGCGCGAACTCGGCGTGCAGGTCATGATCGGCGGGTTCCACGTCAGTGGCGTGTTGACGTTATTTGACAGTCCCTCGTATGAGCTCCAGCGTCTCCTCGATCGCGGCGTAACGCTCGTGAAAGGCGAAGTCGATGCGCCCGGCGTTATGACCATGCTTCTTGCCGATGCATTAAGCGGCGCCATGAAACCCATCTACGAGATCACGGAATGGCCCGACCTGACGAACGCTCCCGTGCCGCGCGCCAGCGAGAAGCTGCAGTG
>JBAZRU010000599.1:0-4644 GCA_041662805.1 Candidatus Hydrogenedentales bacterium
GCGCCATCGACAGGCTCATTGGACCACCCCAAGAGCGTATCCGGCGTCTTCCAAATGTAGTGCGAGACCATCCCGTGATCGTTGAGACAATAGAGATCCGTGCCGTCGGGATTGGCGGTAAACAAGCGCGTCGTGCGCCCTTTTCTGTCGGTGGTGTTGAGAAACGCCCGTTCCAGAAATGAGAAGCGCGTCCCGTCCGTATTGAATAGGAGGTGGTTGTACCAATGCTTCGCATCCGGATTCGTGCTTGACGGGATGGACGCAGTCTGGTCGAGCGTTACGATGAGGCGCGCTTCCCCCGATTCGATATCCATGGCATAGATACCGTCTTCGGCGGGATGCGGATCGCCGGCCCAGGGATCGATCACTCCCTTGTACCCGTATCCGGGACGCGTGTCGTCGAGGCGCGCAAACGGAATGCTCATGGCAGTCTTGCCGTCGGGGCTGACGCAGTAGACTGGGCGAGGCAATGTGCGCGACTCGCCGGTCTTCAGGTCCTTGATAATGGCTATGTAGTGATCGCCGTCCCGGTCGTTATAGATGACTTTCGTATCCGAGCCGGGAAGCCATTGCAGCATGCAGCCCTGCTGCCAGCACCACGACCGCGATTCCCCGAACGGGGTCCACGCGTTGCCGTTCGCAAGGTCGATCACGCCCACGCGAATCACATCATCTGGCGTGGGCTTGCGGCCCTCGAAATCAGTCTCCATCCCAAGAATGCGCTGGTTGGCCGAGTCGAATTGCAGCTTGTCGTAGTACGCGAACCAGTGCGCTTTGGGAACTTGTGTGACGGCCCGCAACGGAACGCTCAGCGCTTCCGTTTGGACGGGAGGCGTTTGGGCCTCCACGGTCAGCGCCGCAAAAAACGCAATCATCAGGATCACGCAGCTTAGCATCTTCACGACACGCCCCCCTGTGTTTCTCGGAATTCTTCATGCTCGACTCTTGTTTACTTGCCGACACTCGGCGCCACTGCTTGGCAACAAAAACGACGTTCTACTCAGAGGTACTCCCTATGTTTCACTCTACACAACTCCGCAAGCGCATTGCATTTATGGCGTTGTTGCCCTTGGTTGCCATCGCCCTTGCGGGTTGCCCGGCGACGCCTCCCCAGGTGGTGCCGTCCGTGGACCTTACGCTCTACGTAGGCCTTTGGTATCAGATTTCCGCATTCCCCGCGTTCTTCAACCGCAACTTGGTCGGCGTTACGGCGGAGTACACGCTCGTTGATGTCGGTGTCGTCGATGTGCTGAACAAAGGATTCGAAGGCGCGCTCGACGGAAAAGAAGTCTCCATCCAAGGAGAGGCGCGCGTAGCGGACCCCGACACGAACGCCAAGCTCGAAGTCGAATTCGACTTTCCTCTCGGCAAGCTTTTCAAGGGAGAATACTGGATCGTCGATCTGGACACGACATTCTACCAGTACGCCGCGGTCTCCGATTCGAAGCGAAGCACCCTCTTCATTCTGAGCCGCACACCCCAAATGGACCAGGCGGTTTATGACGGAATCATCGCGCGCCTTGAAGCCAACGGTTTCGACACCACCAAGCTCATTCTGACCCCACAACCGAATCCCTAGACTCCCACTATCGATATCGAAACGGCGCAACACACGCCAGGCGTGTGTTGCGCCGCGCTACGTCCGGGGGTATGGTATTCCTTCTGGGGATCGCACTACGGACGGTTGTTCCGATGGAAAGGGGAGACATGCGCTACAACAAGGTCATCGCATTGGTTTGCGCGGCGATCGCGGTTTCCTGCGGCAGCCCTCAGCCGGAACCTGTTCCCGCGCCAACCGCCGCGCCCGAGACGTCTCAACCGCCCGCCGCCAAACCCGTCGCACCTCCGGATCTTCTGCACACGGACGGCTACAAGTTCGTCGACTCCGAAGGCCGGCAAGTCATCCTGCACGGCATGGCGGTGATCAACAAGTCCAAGACCGACGGATTCACGAGCTTTCACGGGCCCAAAGAATTCGACGATATGCGCAAGTGGGGCATGAACTGCATCCGACTCGGCATCTTCTGGGATGGGATAGAACCCGAACCCGGCAAGTACGATGAAGAATACTTGAAGCGCGTGGATGCGCGGGTGAAGTGGGCGGGCGACGCGGGCCTCTACGTCCTGCTGGACATGCATCAAGATTTGTTCAGCCAATATGTCGGTCAAGGCGGGGGAGACGGCGCCCCGGAATGGGCAACGCTGACCGACGGCCAGCCGCATATTCACACCGGCGGCGTGTGGAGCGATGCGTATGTGACCAGCCCCGCCGTGCACGCGGTGTTCGATAACTTCTGGGCCAACAAGCCCGCTTCCGACGGCATCGGCCTTCAGGAGCACTATGCCAAGGCGTGGCAGCAGGTGGCCAAGCGGTACGCCAACGAGCCTGCGGTCGTCGGGTACGATCTGATGAACGAGCCCAGCCCCGGCGTCGCCAACGTGATGGGCCAGGGCGCGATGTTGGGCAAGGCCGCGGAGATACTGTCCGCAAGCAAAGGCACGCCCATTGCCGTCGAAGACCTGGTCAAGCAGTGGCTCGATACCGCGGGGCGAAGCGAACTCATGAAGGAATTGGCCGACGCCGAATTCTTCAAGCAACTGCTCGACGCCGGATACCCCGTGTTCTCGGAATTCGAACGCACACAACTCATGCCCATGTATCAACGCGTGGCCGACGCGATTCGCGCGGTTGACACGAAGCACATCCTGTTTCTGGAAACGTGTGGCGCGGCCAACATGGGCGTGATCTCGTCGGTGGAACCGTTGCGAGGGGCCGACGGAAGCCGCGATCCGTTGCAGGCCTATGCGCCGCACATCTACGACATCGTGACCGATACCGCCGATCTCGCGACTGCAAGCAGCAGCCGGGTCGAGTTGATCTTCGCGCGGCAAATGGAAACGGTGAAGCGCCTGAACATGCCGATGCTGCTGGGCGAATGGGGCGCATACGGGATCTCAGGATCGGAGATCCTTCCCGCGGCGCGCCATCTCGCGCGTCAACTCGAGAAGGGACTCTGGAGCGATACGTACTGGGAATTCGGAAAACACATCTACGAGTGCAAGTACATGGACGCGCTTGATCGAACATTCCCGGAACGCATCGCGGGCGACCTCATCGAATACGAGGCCAACCTCGAAACCATCGGCTTTTCGTGCCGCTGGAAGGAAGATCCCGAAGTGAAAGCCCCGACGCGCATCTACGTCCCCGCGCGGCGCTTTCCCGGCAAGGATCAGATCAAGCTTGAGCCGCAGGGTAAGGGCTTCGAAGTCGAGAATGAATCGGACGATGTGTGCCTCGTCATCGCTCCCACGGGCGAAGCCGTCGAACGGGTCCTGACGATTGAATAGGCAGGGTCGCGTGCAATTCGCCACATCTACGGAATAGCGATTCCGAAACGTTCGCAGGCTTGGGTGAATTGCTCGCTGGTCATGAACAGGGCGTTCCCATTGGCCATGGCGACGCACCGGCCCGCTGGATTTGTCCCGTGTTCGCTAGCCTCCGCAATCAATGGAATCTCGGCACAGAGTTTTGCTGCATCCGAGGGCTCTCCCGTAGCCGCTTGTTCCGTGGCTGCGGCGTTCTCGGCAAACGCCATAAGGTTCTCGTTCGAGAGCAACATCACATAGGAGGAAGTTCCCGGGGTATCCAGCGGATACGTGAGGAATGACGAGACCTTCGAGTTGTCCGGATACACGGAGCACCATCCGCCCGGCAACGTACCGTCATGATTGCTCATGAAGATATGCAGCAGGAGCGCGAGTTCCTTCAGGTTGTCTTGCGACCTCGTACGCGCTTCGAACGTATCCTCTGCCCCGGGCGCGTCTATCCGGTAATCCCGTTCCGCCGTTCCTCCGAATGCGTCGATGGAGAACTGGAGATAGGGCTCGTCGTATTCGACAGTGAGCGCGGGGGAGAGCAGAGGAGAGTCTATGCCCCAACGTTGCTGTTGATACGCTTCCCAGGATGCGATGCGTTCGCCCATCGGCTCTGTAAGGTTGAATTGGTCCCACGGCGTGCCGTCATTGAGCAACCCCGCCGGTATCGCCCCGCCTGCATAGCTGAGCTTTCTGCCCGGCACTTCTTTCAGCAAGGACTCGTCAATGTACTTCTCTCCGGCAAGCGTGGCCAGATTCGCGGGCAACGCCCCTTTGTGGGCATTTGCATAGGCCACGAGGGCTTTGGTGAACGTATCAGCTTCCTTACGTCTCTTCTCCAACGTGTCTTCGGAAGTCAGTCTTGTCTTGCTCTCAACCTCTCCCAGTTTACTCAGAATCATCTCGAGTCGGTGCGATTCCAATTCTGCATACTCTTCCGGGCTCGCTTGTCGCCTTGCCAGATACGTCTTCGATGCTTCTTCTGGACGATACGCTCCCTTCGCCGTGAACTGCGTCCAAGAGGAGTCGAAGCTCCCATGGATGACGATCGGCAGACCTTCTTCCTCGGCACGAATCTCAACCGTCTGTTGGTCGCGTGTCCCCTCCAACGTCTCGTACGGCGCAAGTCGCTTCCACGGTTCGAGGAACACGATCTTCAGCGAGTTGCCTTCTGTCTCCAATCTCGCCAACGGCGGTTCTTCGGCATTGAACGAAACGCGATTCGGATCGAAGATTTCCTCCCGTTCGCCAGTGGCTTCTTCAATCATC
>JBAZRU010000600.1:0-4637 GCA_041662805.1 Candidatus Hydrogenedentales bacterium
ACTTCGTTACGCTGCGCTTGCGTCAGTCCCTGATTTCCGCTGTCTCCCTCTTTAATGTAATCAACACCGTAGGCATCAGATTCTCAAGGCGGTTGATTTCGCTCGGAGAGGCTTTTACCATGCTGTTCCCGGGCGTTGCCCGATTGCCCGCCAATGTCACTTTTGATACCAGGGAGAATCACCCATGTTCACGCGCGTGGCCCATCGCATCCTAACCGCAGCGGTAATTACATTTGCGCTTACGTACGCTGCCTGCGCGGTCGAAACGGTCATGGTGCCCATGCGCGATGGGACCAAGCTTGCCACGGATTACTTCCTCCCGCCAGGCGACGGACCCTTTCCGGTGATTGTGGCGCGCAGTCCGTATGCGAAGAAAGCGGGCCATGCCTTTTCCATGTTATTCGGGGCGAAGGGAATGGCGTTTGTGATTCAAGACACGCGGGGGCGCGGGGACAGCGAAGGCAAGGATGCGGTCTTTGGCGATGATGGCTGGGTCGAGCGTCAGGATGGTGTCGACACCATTAAATGGGTGAAGGCACAGCCGTGGTGCAACGGGAAGGTCGGGACGTTCGGAATGTCGGCGCTTGCGATTACGTCGCTGCTGTGCGCATCGGCGGGCGAACCGCTGACCTGTCAGGCTTCGTGGGTCGGGGCCTCGCAGTTCTATGGGGAGATTGCGTACAACGGAGGCGTCTTCTTAAAGTCCTTGGCAGAGAAATGGACGGAGAGCCAAGGCTCCAAGTATATCTGCGATACCTGGAAGAGCCATCCCACGTACGATGCGTACTGGCAGGGCTACAACATGGACGCGCGCGCACCGAAAGTGGACGCCCCCGGGCTTCATGTGGGCGGATGGTGGGACATTTTCGGGCAGGGGACGGTAAACGCGTTCGCCAGCCGGCAGCACAATGGCGCAAAGAATTCGAAGGGACAGCAGTATCTGATCATTGGCCCGTGGGGACATGGTGGCCCGATGGGAGTGAAATACGGCGACCTGCCATTGAAAGACAACAATAAGTTCGACATCAACAGCGAAACCCTGAAGTTCCTCGCCTATTACCTCACCGAGAATACCGGCAAGCCGTTCGACGCCCCGGCGGTCCGGTACTATACGGTTGGCGACGCAGAGGCCCCTGACGCCCCGGGCAACGAGTGGCGAACAGCGGACGACTGGCCTCCGTTTCCGACAACGGAGACTCTCTTCTATCTCTCCGCGGACAAGTCGCTGAGTCCTGTTGCACCCGACAGCGCCGACGCCAAACTGTCATTCGTCTTCAATCCGGGCGACCCGTGTCCGACCAAGGGCGGCGCCAACCTCACCATCGACCCGGGTTCTTTCGATCAACGCGAACTTGAGTCGAGGCCGGACGTACTTGCCTTTGCATCCGCGCCGCTAGACGCGCCGATTGAAATGACGGGGCAAGTACGCGTGCGCCTGTATGTTTCGACGGACGCCGCCGACACGGATTTCACCGCAAAACTGCTGGACATCTATCCCGATGGCCGCGCCTTCAACATGCTCGACGGAATCCGGCGCGTGAAGTTCCGGATGGGGTATGAGAAGTCGGAACTGCTGCCCGCGGGTGATGTGGGTATATTGGAGATCGAACTGGGTCCCATCAGCCTCATTGTGAATAAGGGGCACCGCATTGGAGTCCACATATCCAGCAGCAACTATCCCCGCTATGAAGTGAATCCCAATACGGGTGCCGATTTCCCGGTGGAAGGCGGGGAGATGCGCACAGCGGTGAATGTGATTCACATGGACAAGGAACACCCCAGCGCGTTGGTGATGCCCACGCCCACGAAGCAGTGATCATGCACAGCGGCATCTTGTAATGACACCCATGCAATACCCCTTGACAAATGGGATCCCATACGATATCATGTGATCACAATTGAAATAAGGGAGCACGGGCAAGAGGGCAGACCGACCAACTCGGATGACCTCTTAGGGGCGAGCGCACTCGACTTCCACGCAACTCGTTCAAGCGAAGAAGCTTAGCACTACGAAACAGTGTCGATTTCGATGCAAGCGAAAAGCGGGCTGCAATCCAATTAGGGACTCGGAAGAACATTCACTCCCCCCTCCTGTGCAAAATTCAAATGTTATTACATGAAATACTAGAAGAGATGAAAGCCCTAGGTTGGCATGGCAATGAGGCCGACTTAGCGACATCTCAGAGGGGAGCCAGGGGTGATGCCTGAGATACCTCCGGACATTCCACTCTACGCCTTTATCAAGCGTGAGTTGAAGAGCCAAATCGAGAGCGGCGAGTTGCCCGAAGGGGCGCGGGTGCCGTCCGAATTTGAGCTGGCGCGCAGCTACAACGTCAGCAGAAACCCGACGCGCCAAGCGCTCCGCGACCTGGAGCGGGAAGGCTACATCATTCGCACACCGGGGCGCGGCTCGTTCGTTGCGCCGGTGCAAAGCAGACAGCGCCTGCTGCCGATAAGTGGATGGCGCACGGTTGCGTTGGCGTGCCCCGAATTGGAATGCAGGTACACGCGGTCCGTGGTGCAGGGGTTCATCCAATCCGCCGCGGAGGACGGGGTACAGACGATGGTGTACTTCGTGCGGTTCAGCAACGAGAGCGAGTTCGATTTCCTGACGGATATGCGCAACAGCGGAATCGAAGGGATTGCCTTCTGGTTGCAGCACGCGACGGACCGGACACTTGATTTGCTCCGCAAGTTTCGCCGTTCGGGGTTCCCCTTCGTGTTGATCGACCGTTACGTGCACGGAGTAGACGCGGATTATGTGGTTACGGATAACGAGGATGTCGGTTTCCAGCTTACGGATGCGTTGATACGGAGAGGCCACACGGAAATTGCGTTCGTGGCGAACGAGCTAATGAGTACGTCGTCGGAAGACCGGCTGGCGGGGCACCGCAGGGCGCTTGAAGAGGCGGGATTGACGTTTACGAGGGATTTGGTCGGTCTTGTGGACCCGAAGACAGAACCCGTCACGGCGGTAACGAGCCGGATCATGGCGTACCGCCATCGTCCGACGGCATTTTGTTGCTTGAATGATTTTGTGGCTTCGACGCTTCTGGACGAATTGACGAACCTTGGATACAGCGTCCCGGAAGACGTGGAGTTGGCGTTGGTGGACGACAGCCGGATGGCGGACGCGCTGGGGATACCCATGATAGCGGCCGTGCAAGCCGGAGCGGAAATGGGCAGGGAGAGTGCACAACTGCTGCTTCGTCGCATCGCGGAACCGGATCGTCCCATTCAGAAGCGCTTTCTCAAGGCAGTCCTGCAGGATGGCCATGAGGAGCCCGGAATGGAGCGGCTTGCAGTAAAAGGAGGAGGGCTAAACGAAGACTGAGAATCGAATTCGTCCGTGCGGGCCGCGGAGCGAATCGGGGCGTCACGGGCGACCGCGGTCTACATTGAGGTTAGAGTCCAGAAGAAACGACACGGGATATGTGGCCAAGCAGACGAGATTGAGAGATTGAGAACTCGTCCAGACTTATAGGAGACGTATCATGGAGAAGAAAAAGGGGTTCACCCTGATCGAATTGTTGGTAGTCATTGCCATTATCGGAATCTTGGCAGCCATTCTATTGCCGGCATTGGCCCGGGCTCGCGAAGCAGCGCGCCGGGCTTCTTGCCAAAACAACCTGAAGCAAATGGGGTTGGTCATGAAGATGTACTCGGGTGAAGTGAAAGGCGAATTGTTCCCTGGTCCATCGAAGAATGATCCTGTTTCAGCATTTCCGATTGGAATCGATGGTCCGGCCATCTATCCGGAATATCTGACCGACCTGAGCGTCAAGGAATGCCCGTCGGATGCCCAGACTTACGATTTCTCGGAACGCATCCAGCTTGCGCAAGCGGGTGGAACGGTCCAAGCACGGGTCTGCTTGGCATCGTTGACATCGATTATGCCGTCGTACTCGTATATGCCGTATGCAACGATGACAGCGAGTCAGGCGAAGGACGTTCTGGCAAGTCTGGTCGGGGCGGATATTGGCGCATCCCCGGCAGTGACAGCAGAAAGCCAAGTGAGCCCCTTCGGCTGCACATATCCCGTCTGGACGTACACGGGCGAGAATGCACCGGGAACGCTGAATTCGACAGCGATCGCTGGAACACCTTTTGGCGATGGCACGACCGGAATCACAGATGACAATGGCGCAGCCCTGCCAACCAGCTATAACCGCTTGCGTGAAGGCATCGAACGCTTCTTCATCACCGACATCAACAGCCCCGCAGCGTCGGCACAGGCTCAGAGCACGATTCCCGTGATGTGGGATGCCTGGGGGGACTCGGTGGTGTTGGGCTCGATGACATTCGGCAGCGTGGGTGCCTACAACCACGTGCCGGGCGGCGGCAATGCCCTCTATATGGATGGGCACGTCGCATTCCTTCGCTATGGTTCTGAGTATCCGCTGGCTAACGGCCCCGTCGGTTCCTATGGCGAGAATCTTGGCGGATGGCTCTCCGCAACAGCCGAACAAGCCGACCAATAATTCTGGCTTGGTCAAGATTCGCAGATTATCCGAAGTGCGTGGGGCCTGCCCCAAGAGGAGTCAGGCCCCCGCGAGAAAAGTCCTGGGCATCCCACAGACTGGGAGCATGGACTAGGTGAAAGCGCCCCCCAAACACCTTGGGAAATGTCTCTCAGG
>JBAZRU010000601.1:0-4636 GCA_041662805.1 Candidatus Hydrogenedentales bacterium
GTCAATGAGCGAATGCACGGCTAGCTGGTTGCGGAACTGGTGCGCCGCAGCGATACGTTCCGCGACGGTGAGCGCTTTCAGCGGCGGTATCGTGCGACCGGAGGCCATCACGAATCCTGGCGAAGAAAAAAGCCGCGATTAGTCGCGGCGAACCCGGCTGGCCACTCGGCAAACTCCGAGAATGCCGCGTTGCCGTTGATGCCGGGATGGGAGTTCATTTGCGCGGCTTCCTCGCCCGCCGGCCTTCAAGGTACACCGCGATCCGACGCACATGCTCGAATGATGGCCGGCGCGTGTACCCTTTGATGATCTTGTAGAGCGTGTCCAGCGGGAGGCCAATCTTCGGAGCAATCGGCTTCAACTCGTCATATGTCTTCCCTGCAATCGTCGCGATGATTTCGTCAAGCGTTTTCATGCGCATATGGTAACCACTGGCGGCCAACTAATTACCGGAATAAAAGTATAAAGCGCTTATACAAAACTCTCCTTGCGGCATTAACCGAGCGCGGCTAGGATTCTTCCACGTCCCGACCGATTGACGGGCCAAGTATAGGTAGCAACAGGCCGTAAGGTGCGCTGATGCAGAGAGACAAAAACCGCTGAAATCTGGAGGTACGCATTAGACCTTAACTACTGCACTTGATAGCTCAACTGGTAGAGCAACGGCCCGATACGCCGTGGGTCCCTGGTTCGATCCCAGGTCACACTGAAGATGAAGGCTAAAGGCTCAAGGGGCAAGGCTGTAAGGCTAAATTACAGCAAGGGTGAAAGTGAAAAGGTGAAAGGATGCGATCAGAACGCCCTCGGGAAAGTTAGTTTCCAGAAGTCGCGCGGAACTTCCGAGGCTTCCTTTGTAGGCGGCGCATTTTTATAACTCAAGACCGAAAGGATCACATAAAGATCATCGAAGCCATGAAGCGGGTAAAGCAGAACAAGGAAAAGGTCGCCGATCTGCAAGGCAAGATCGCGTCCGTCTGCGCGAACCTGTCCCACGAAACCCCGCTGTACGGAACGGATACTGCGAAGAAGATCGCTGAGTGGGCGCAATCGTGCGACGATCTCTCGCAAGAGAACATCAAGCTCTTGGTTGCAATCCAGCGCACCAACCTTTCCACGCCCGTTGCAATCGAGATCAGCGGGAAAAGCATCACCAAGAACATTGCGGAATGGGTATGGCGTCGGCGCGAATACGCGAACGTCGATTTCCAAACATGGAGCAAGTTCACGGATCGCGGGCTGAAGGAAGGGCACATGCAAACTTCCACAGGAACCCCGATGCCCGTTACCATCATCCGTCACTACGATCCGGTGAAGCGCGACGAAATGATTGCCATGTATCGCGCCGAACCTCACCAAATTGACGCCGCGCTTGAGGTCGTGAACGCGACTACCGAACTGGCGGCCTAGAGGATTAACGGGCCAATTGACAGGAGCCAGCCATGCCCGAAGAAACACAAAACACGGAAGTCGTCGCGGCTTACAAGGGCTTCGACACCAACCTCAAGTGCAAAGGCTTCCAGTTCGAGGTCGGCAAGACCTACGTACACAAAGGGTCAGTCGAAATCTGCGCGTCTGGTTTCCACGCCTGCGAAAACCCGCTCGACGTTTGGAATTACTACCGGCCCGGCGAGTCACGTTTCGCCTCCGTATCGGTGAGCGGCCAGATCGCTCGCCACAGCGACTACTCAAAGGTGGCCGGCGCCAGCATTTCGATCAACGCCGAGCTTTCCATGCCGGAGATCATCACGAGCGCCGTGAAGTTCGTGATGGGGCTCTGCGCTGCATCGAAAGAAACGACCGCGACCACGGGCAACTGGGCCAACGCCGCGACCACGGGCTACGGGGCCAACGCCGCGACCACGGGCTACGCGGCCAACGCCGCGACCACGGGCGACTGGGCCAACGCCGCGACCACGGGCTGCGGGGCCAACGCCGCGACCACGGGCTACGGGGCCAACGCCGCGACCACGGGCAACTGGGCCAACGCCGCGACCACGGGCAACTGGGCCAACGCCGCGACCACGGGCTACGGGGCCAACGCCGCGACCACGGGCGAGAAAAGCATTGCCGCCGCGCTCGGCAAAGAATGTCGCGCCAAGGCCGGAATAGACGGCTGCATCGTCCTGCGCGATGACTCCGAGGATCGCCCGCGCGTTGTCGTCGGCTACGTCGGCGAGAACGGCATCAAGGCCGATACCTGGTACGAGGCCAAGGCCGGAAAGCTCGTGGAGCGCGCCGAATGAACCTCATCGCCGACGGCTTGAAGGTCCAGGCCGCTACCGTCGCAGCAGGCGAGCAGCGCGAGCGGCGTGAGCGGGAGCGGGACAGCGCCATCGGCGCGCTCCCGATCACGAACGCCTACGAGCGCGCGCTGATGGCCTGCCAATCCGCCCGCGAGAACGTGCTCGCATCGGCCCGCGGCACTCGTCCGATGCTCGCCGCAATCGACGCCTACACGCTCGCCTCCATCGCGCTCTGGCGCGCGGCCGAGGCCGTTTGCGACGCGGAGAACCTGCCGGCCGATGGCGAGGGGCACGGGATCGAGTGGCGCGTACCGATGGTGCCCGAGGACACGGCGGAGCAGGCCACGGCGCGACTGGCCGATGACGCATTTTGCCGCTGCGGGGCGCGCGGGTATCTCGGCCTGTGCCCGGCTTGCCAGCGTGAAGCCAACGCGGCCGGACGGTAGCCGCCCCACCTAATACGAGGAAAGCAAACATGGAAAAACGCACTTACAGCAGCGCCGAAGAAGCCCTCGCAATCGCCAAGGAAGCCCTGTGGCTGGCGTGGAATGCGGCGGGCGGCCCGAGCGGAATGGGGGCCTTTCAGAACAATCCCGGCGCCGACAAAGAGGCCGTTTGGGCGCAGGCATACAACATGGGCGATTACACCGGCAAGCATGGCGGCAACCCCGAGCGCATCAATGCCGACTACGTGTTCGGCAGGATGCTCAAACTTCGATTCGAGATTTCCGGTGCCTCGCTGGAAATCCCTGACCACGAGCCAAGGTGGGATTACCAAGGGTGGAGCGGGCCCAAGTATCCGACCTACGCCGCGCTATTCGATGAGGCCGAAGCGGAAGTGAAACAGCGCGCCGCATAAACGGAGAAAGCAAATGATCGACTTTTCAAAGCCGGTGCAGAAGAAGGACGGGGCGCCCGCGAAGGTTCTTGCGCGTCATGGTGACTATGTGTGGATCGATGATGGCAACGGCCCCGCGACATATCGCGCCTCGGAGGCAGAGAAAATTCTCATCAACGTCCCCGAGCCGGTGGTGTTGTGGCACAACGTGTACACGGACGGGCGTAAATGTTATCGGCACGAGACTCGCGAAGCTGCTGACGCCAGCGCATCACTGGAGCGCATCGCTCTCCTCAAGACCACCTACTCCCCCGGCCACGCGACCGTGGAAATCGTGGAGGAGCGGAAGTGAAATCGAGCGAGATTCTGAGGGAGGCGGCGCGGATTGCTGACGAGGACGTTTTCGATGGGCGCGAATGGCGATGCGGTTGCGGAGCCATTGCCGAAGCGGTGAGTTATGGCGCGGATAGAGATAGGGCGCTTGCATTCTTCCGTCTGTGCGCCCCGGATGGCGTGTCAAACGTGAAATACTGGTTTGGGGAAATGCACCTTTGGCTCCTCGGCGCAAAGGCGCACCGCGTCACGGCGCTGTGCCTCGCCGCCGCCATCGCCGAATCGGAGGGCGACTGACATGACCCCCCGCGACCGCAAGCACGCCCTCCTGCTCGCCATCCTGGTGCTGACGCTGCTGGCCGTCGTGCAGGGATGCGGAGGCGGAGGGGACGGCTACACGAGCTATTCGACCGACTCGGCGTGGAACAAGCGCGCTCAGTTTTCCAACGTCGGCACGAACTATTCGCCCATCGTCGTCGATGGTGAGAGCGTGCGCGTCTACCCGACCGCACATGGCGCGGACCTCGGGAACCTGTGGGTCGGTAGCGGCGGAATCGGCGGAGTGTCCGATCCCGTCCTGGCGCTTGCAATCCCCGGTCTCTACATCCGCACGGCTGGAATCGCGCATCACGAGGGGCGTTGGTACGCGCTTCTCCACGTTGGCAATGGATACCCGACGACCATCGGCTATCGCCCCGCGTGGGCGGAGAGCGAGGACGGGCTGACGTGGAGCTACAAGGGCTGGGTCAACGTGGACGGTGCGGCGCAGTCGTGCTTCTCCTCGTCCAACGCGCTGATCCGCTTCCGTGGCGAGTGGATAGGTTTCGAGGACTGCTACGGGAAGAAGATCGCCGTGATCCGCTCGACTGACGGGCTCAACTGGCGCGTTGACGCTGGCGATGCGTGGGCGGCGTTCCCCGATGATGGCGCCGTATTTCCGTCCGCCGCCGCGAGCGCCGACACCATCCACCTGATCGCGCAATCGCGCTGGCCGGGCGGTCCGATGCGGCACCTGACGAGCTCGGACGGGAGGACGTGGACCGTCGCGGAATCGGAGGTAGGCATCCGATCGGAGAAGGGCGCGAACCTGTCCTTCAGCGGCGGGAAACTCTATGCGCTGGTCAACGGCGCGTTCTACGAGAGGAGTGAGTGATGGCGCAATTTCGAGTGGGGCAGCCGGTCAGATACATCAGCGGGATTTTGACCTTAATACCCGCAGGTA
>JBAZRU010000602.1:0-4634 GCA_041662805.1 Candidatus Hydrogenedentales bacterium
TGCACTCGCATCAATCTAGGGCGCGCTATCTGATACTCGCCAGTATCTTCGCAAAATCGTCGCAGTATGCGCAGCACAATTCGCGCGTGCCGCTTTCGATGATGTTGCCGTCGGCGATGCCGATGGCGGCAAAGCTTGCCAGGCGAATCGAACAGATGCCGGCTCCGCTGTCTTCGATGCCGACGACGCGATGGCGGTCGTTGAAGTCGAGGCCGAGGCCGACGCGGGCGGTTTCGGCGTAGAGCCAGGGATGGGGCTTGGGGGAGAGTTCGCCCAAGGTGCCCGCCTCGCCTTTGCGGATCGCGAAGCCGGCCGTGATGATGGCGTCGTAGAATTCGAGCGGGTCGCCCATGTCGAGGGTGCGAAACGCGGAGAGGATCTCCGGCCACGCCTTTTCGTAGAGACCGGAAGTTACCAATCCGATCTTGACGCGCATGGCTTTGAGTTCCAGCAGGAATTCCTTAATTCCGGGGCTGGGTGTGAAGGCATTTTCTTTGCCACGGCCTTCGAGAATGGCGCGCATTTCGCGGTCCGTGTGTTGGAAGTAATACGCGCGCGCTTCCTCAACAGTCTTGCCGGGGCAGTATTTCTTGATGCAATACTGCAAATGTTCCGACACGCTGTGTCCGGAGACATAGGGTAGGTCCGCCTCCTCCAATTCGAAGCGGGGGTTGTCGAGTAGACTCGCGATGCTCAATTGAATAATCCACACCCAGAAGGATTCGCTGCGCACGCTTGTGCCGTCGAGGTCCATGAGCACGGCCTTGATGGGCAGGTCGATGCGCACGGGATGAACCGGATAGTACGCGGGATAGCCCATGGACGAGCGCACATAGGCAAGCGTATGATCCTCGAAGGCAACGAACTCGACTTTGCGGTCGCCGGTGGCGGTAATCGAGACAACGCCGTCCTTCCCGACCACAAATACGCCGTCGCTGCATCGTTCCAGCGGTACAAATCCCGATGCGCGCGATATCGATCCGATATTTGGAATTTCCACGAGCGAGTTCATTCAATCCCTTTCTCTGTATTCACGGTCCGGTTGCTTTGTTATAATGTGCGGAGGCTATGCAAAACCAAATGGGGGACATTATGGCGCGCAAGCTACATATCGTATACATTCTTCCTTCGCGATACGACGATGAGGGGTATGTCAATCGCTATTGGCGCGGCGTGCTGCCCTCCAATACGCTCGCGGTCATGAAAACGCTCACGCTGAATCTGGCGCATCGCGGGGAGATCGCGCCCGATGTCGACGTGACGGTCGAGATCTTCGACGACTCCGTGCAGCGCGTGCCCGTGCGGCGCATCGTGCGCAAGAGCCATGCGCGCGACACGCGCGTGGTGGTCGGGTTTGTCGGCGTGCAGAGCAATCAATTTCCACGTGCGACGGATCTCGCGCTGCAATTTCGCACCTCCGATATCCCTGTCCTGATTGGCGGATTTCACGTCAGCGGCGTGCTTTCGGTGTTTGGCGAGCCCACGCCGGAGCTTCAGCAAGCACTCGACCATGGCGTGACGCTGGTTCGCGGCGAAGCGGAGTCGCCGGGCGTGCTGGCGGGTTTGTTGCGCGACGCGTATTACGGCACGTTGAAGCCGATCTACGAATTTACGCAACCGCCCGACCTTTCCAATGCTCCCGTGCCGCAGCCCGATGCGGCCTATCTACGGCGGTTTGTGTGGAGCAACATGGGCACCGTCGACACGAGCCGGGGCTGTCCGTTCAATTGTTCGTTCTGCACGATCATCAACGTGCAAGGGCGCACAATGCGGCATCGGTCGCATGAGGCCATCCTGTACACGGTCAGGGCGAACTATGACAGGGGTATCAATACGTATTTCTTCACCGACGACAACCTTTCGCGCAGCCCGGTGTGGGAGCCGCTGTTCGACGGGCTGATCCAGTTGCGCGAAGAGGGCATGCCCATTCACTTCATGATGCAGGTGGACACGCAATCGTGGAAGTTGGCGCATTTTGTCGACAAGGCGACTGCCGCCGGTTGCTACCTCGTGTTTGTGGGGATGGAGACGATTAATCCCGAGAACATCGCCGCCGTGGGCAAGCGCCAGAACAAGGTGGGCGAATACGCGGCGATGGTTGAAACGTGGCGGAAGGCCGACGTGCTTGTCGAGGTCGGCTATATCATCGGTTTCCCGCACGACACGAAGGAATCGGTGCGGCGGGATCTCGCCGCGTTGCGCGACGAAATCAAGGTGGATGAAGCGGCATTCTTTATGCTGACGCCGTTGCCGGGTTCGCGCGATCATAAGCACATGGTCGAGACGCACGTGCCCATCGACGCCGATCTCAACAATCTCGACAGTTTTCACGAGACGTTCCGGCACCAGAACCTTGTGCCGGGCGAGTGGCGCGCCTTGTACGAAGAGGCTTGGGACACGTTCTACAGCAAGGAGCATATCGTCAACGTGCTCATGCGGACGGACACGCCGGATTCGTATTGGCGCATGTTCTGGCTGGCGGTGTGGAATCGCTATTCGAAGGCAATGGGCACGCATCCGATGGTCACGGGACTGCTGCGTCTGAAAGGTCGCAAAGAGCGCCGGCCCATGTTCGAGCGCGAAGGCGTATTGCGCTATGCGCGGCGGCGCACAGGCGAGATGTTCGGTATTGCCAAGGTCATCGGTGCGCTGTTCTTCGAGTTCCAGGAAATCTGGATGCTGACGCGCAAGAAGGCGGACCCGCGCTGGGCCGCGTTGGCCGAATTCCGCGCGAAGTGGGCGGTAGTCCAGCAGCGCGTGGCGGAGTGCGATCCACGAGGGCGTTGCGACGAGGCGACCCAGGAACTGCGCAGGCTGCTTGAGAGCGCGTCGAGCCGGCTCCACGAGCTGTGCGCGGGCGGCGCCCACCTGAGCCGTCGCGTGCGGCGCAGGATTCAGCAGAAGGCGCTGGAAGTGGACGAGCGCTTGCGGAGCATGGATGTGCAGGCGCCGTCGTGGCGTCGCGTGGTGCAGACGGAACTCTATATCAAAGAGGGCTTGCTGGCGGGATACGAAGACCTCGCCATTCGCTATGTGGCGAGGCGTCGTCAGTTCGATGCGTATCGGCACGACCTTTTTCAGCGCCTGAAGACGGGGCGAATCCTGACGTTGAATGTCGCCTTGCTGCCGAGGGTGGTGGTGTTCGAGTTGGTCATGGCTGTCCGGTTTGGGATGGCGTTCTACACGAAGATTGTGTAGAAGGGGAATTTTGGATTTTGGATTTTGGATTGAAGAATAGCACCCACGAAATCGCCAGGATGGGACTGGCAATCGCGAGACGCTTGTCGGGCGTGAGGCGAACTTCTTGAAGTTCCGGCTTCCAGTTGGCACTTCGCCTGAATCGTTGCGTTGCTCGCAGTGCTATCGGGAAACGAGGATTTGGTTTCCGAGCGGCGCGGGTGTTTCGCCGACCATGGTGTCGTCGATGGTGGAGAAAAGCTGCGAAATACTCGAGAACTGAGACCCTCCGCCGGAGCCGCCGATTCCACCCCTGGCACCACCGCCCGGTCCTCCCGAGTTTTGCACGATGATCTTGGGCATCGTGTCGCCGCTGGAGCCGAGCGCATACACGCGCGTTTGCAGCGCATCCGGATTTCCCATGTGGCCACGCATGGGAGAGGGCGCAGGGCCTTGGGCATAATGGGCGCCTTTGGAGAGTGTTCGTTTGCCCTTTGAATCCGCGGAGATCCGGATGGGTCCAGGGCGTTCGGAGGAAGGTTTCGCGGATTTCATCGGTCTTTCCGGCGGCGCGATTAACTCTGGGATGACAGTCTCCGACTCGCCTCGCTTCTTCAGTTCCCACTGTGTCTGTAACGATGCCCGTTCGGCGAGGTTGGACGTGAGGCAGACATCTTTCGAAGCGACGGCACTTTTGTCGACGCTGAATACGGAGCCATCGGAAGGATTCTGAATGTAGTAGCGGGACTCGCTCTGGCGCACGATTACGTTTTCGTGTGTCTTGCCGTCGACGGTGATCGTGTCGGCGTTGGCGCTTACTAACCCTGCGAAAACCGTCAACGCGGTCAGCGCGCGCAGTCGTAATTCAAAGCACATTTCACGTCTCCTTGCCCATGTCATGAAAGGCGCAGTTTGTCACCACCTCCGTGATTTTACCATGCAAGCAGTCGATTGTGGGTGAGAGTCACAGCCGCAGCCCGAGCCGGGACGAGGAACTGGGAAGGGTAGTATGGGAGGCACATGATGAGTTCGTGATAGGGTCGATAGGCGGAATTACCGGCGGCATTGCAGCAAAGGCCTTGACCGCGCACGGCACCGCGAATACTATGTTTACTGTACCAAGTGAATAGAGGGAGGATGGGGTATGGAACAGGACCGCCTGGCTTGCATCGAGGCGCGATTGGAGCGCATCGAAAAGGGCGTTGCTCAAATAAGGACAAGTGTCTATGTCATGTTTGTTGTGGTATGTCTCACCTTGTTCTTGCTTTTCTTTGGCCCCTTCGTCGCACTCTTAATCTTCTTTGTCTTAGGCGTCCTCTACGTTTCGAACTGGATGTTTGAGACGGTGATGAAACGTAAACTCGCGACGGGGGAGGAGCAGCGAGTCAAGGAGAGGATGCTTGAGCCTGTTGACGATGCGGCGGACCTGGACGAACACGGACTTCCACGAACCAGCA
>JBAZRU010000603.1:0-2639 GCA_041662805.1 Candidatus Hydrogenedentales bacterium
TTTCTCCATCGCAAACACCCCAAAGGCCCGCCTGCACCCGTCGAGAATGTCGTGGACCTTGTCCGGCGTGACCCGCGTGAACACATGGTCGTTCACGAGCATGGCCGGGCCTTGGTCGCACATGCCGATGCAGTTTGCCCATTCCAGCGTGAACTTGCCGTCGGGCGTCGTTTGGCCGAAGGTGATGCCTAGGTCGTTCTCAAGCTGCCGGGCGACCCGGTCCTTGTTTTGCATGTCGCATGACAAGGTCCGGCACAGGCGAATAATGAACTTTCCCTTGGGCCGGTGGTCGAGGAAGCTGTAGAACGAAACCACGCCGTAGACTTCCACGGGGTGGATATCGAGCATGTTCGCGAGGACTTGCATCGCGTGCTCGGAAACGTGGAAATACTTCGCCTGAATTTCCTGAAGGATGGGGATAAGCGCGCTTCGGGAATGCCCGAACGCGTCCCCCCACTTCCGAATGTCCTGATTGAGCTTGTCTTGTTGGGTCTGAAACATCGACTACCCCTCCTTCTTCTTCTCGAGAAGGCGTTTCACCTTCGCGATGAGAGTGGCGGGTTCAACGGGCTTTTCCTGAAACTCTTCCACGGGCACTAAGTCGTCGTCGCTCCCATACTGCAAGCCCGTCACCATGCCGATGCTTGTCAACATCAGAATCGGCTGGGTGAAGCTCTTGCGGCGCAATTCCTGCGCCATCGTCATTCCGTCGTCCGGCTGCTCCATCATGACGTCCAGGATGAGCAAGTCCGGTTTGAACGACTCCACGGCGGCCATTCCGGAAGTCTTGTCGTGCGCGCAAGCCACCTCGAAACCTTCGTTTTCGAGGAAGATAGACGCGGCCTCCGTGATGTCGGGATCATCATCGACAATCAGGATCTTAGCCATTCCCCCAACTCCTTATTTGGCAGGTGTTTGACTCCACGAAGCCCCTGGATAATCCCCCTTTGGAACCCAGGCGGGCAGGTCATTCGCTGAGCCGTTCACAATTTAATCGTGATTTTTTTCACGATTATTAACCCAGTTATACAACAACTCACGCCAAAATGCAACCCCTTTGTCGTTGTTGCTTCGAATCAAGTGAATTATTTCGTAGAATTCGTGAATTACTCGGTGCCAACTACCTGCTTCGGACAGAATAATCGTGCAACCTTCCACGGCTTGACCCCCGAAGAGGGCGCGGAATTCAAGGACCTGCCCAAGCAAATCGAACACAGCGAGCGTAGACGTGTCCCTGCATACCGCGGGCTTACTCCCTGCGAGCATGACGGACGACCGTGCAGACTGCAACGAGCTGACACATATAGATGGGAGATGTTATTCGAGGGCCGAACCGTGGCTACTCAGTCCTGCCACCAATCGCTGGACTACGGACCTCAAATCCACGGGCCCCCTTGAATCGCCAAAAGTGCGGGGGTGCACCCCCTCCAGGGGCAGAAATGGGTACGCGGTCGATGTCTACGCCGCCAGTGTGCCATCGTGGACGCGCGACCCAAGGCCTCCAGATCCTTGAGACCTGAGACGGCCGAAGGTGAGCACCCCCCCTTGTATCGTCAGAACGAGACGGGGACATCCCCAGGGCATTCGCACCTATTCAGCCGGGAATCGCCGCCACTTCCGTGCTGAAGGCACGGAATTCCAAAGCCCGGGGTACCCGGCCATCCTGGGCTGCGCCGGCTATAGGTACTCCACGACGAAGCGGTGCGAGAGTTCCGCCACAAGCGGGGTCATGGGAAACTCGCCTGGATACCGGATGTACACGGCGCGGCCATCCGAATACAGGACATTGGTTCCAAGGGTGCCGGAGGTGGTTTCGGAGAGTTTGGTGGAAATGAACTCCCAGCCGACGATGGCCGTTTGGGTGGGCGGCTCGGCCATGTTGAGCGCTCTCAGATAGTAGACGCTTCCGCCGGCGTCTTCGGCGACAAGTTCGCCGGAGGCGGCGTATTTCAGCGGCTCCGTGGCCGATGGCCGGATTAGCGTGTTCCAGTAGGCCGCGAACTCTTGTTCGGTGCGCACGACGTACTTCAGTTCGGTGACCAATGACTCCTGATAGGTCTGGCGATACGCGGCGCGGCATGCCTCGCGGCTGGGCCGCGGGTCGAACTTGGCGTCGCCCGCCATGTCGCCGATGGCTTTCTGGTGCAGCCCTTCCTTGATGGCGACTTCCTTGGCCTTGCGGAGTGCCTTGGTGAGCACGGGCAATTGCAGGGCCATCAGGATCGAAATGATGGCGACGCAAATAAGGGTTTCGAGAAGGCTGTATCCGTGGCGAGATCGCATAAACATGACCGTCAATCCCTGTTTGCAAGGTAAACGTCAATGGACTCAGAGTACGGGTATGATGCCAGGATTGCAACGGGACGTTTCGGTTGCGCCTTCCGTTAATGCTATCCTACACCCAGAGTCTTATTTCTGCAACGGGGTGACGACCTCATGAGCAAGGCCCAGCCAACCCAACTTGCGAATCACGTGCGCGTGGTCACTGCCACGTCGTTGTTCGACGGCCACGACGCCGCCATCAACATCATGCGACGGCTCCTCCAGGATGCGGGCGTCGAGGTGATTCACCTTGGCCACAACCGCTCCGTCAAGGAAATCGTGGATGCCGCCATCCAGGAAGACGCGCATGCCATTGC
>JBAZRU010000603.1:2649-4629 GCA_041662805.1 Candidatus Hydrogenedentales bacterium
CACGTCGACTTCTTTCGTTATATCATAGAAATGCTGAAAGAGCGCCGCGCCGATCACATTTCCGTTTTCGGAGGCGGGGGCGGCGTCATCGTCCCGAGCGAAATTCGCCTCATCGAGTCGTTCGGCGTCTCCAAGATCTTCTCCCCGGAAGACGGGCGCAAACTGGGCCTGCGGGGTATGATTGACCAGATTCTCCTGCGCATCGACCACCCGCTGGATGTGCAGGCGCTCCTTTCCGCGCCGCTACGCCTGAGGTCAGGGGATTGGCCGGCCATCGCGCGCCTTATCACCGCGGTCGAAGTGGCCAGAGCACACGACCACGGACTCTTGGAGCGCATTCGTGCGTCGTTGGGCAGCCTTCCGGCTCGCACCGTCCCTGTGCTGGGCGTCACCGGAACGGGCGGCGCGGGTAAGTCTTCGCTGGTCGATGAGTTGGTGCTCCGATTCCTGCACGATTTTTCCGACAAGTCCGTGGCCATCTTGTCGGTCGACCCGACGCGGAGACGTTCGGGCGGAGCGCTGTTGGGGGACCGCATCCGCATGAACGCCATCGATCACCCTCGCGTCTACATGCGGTCGCTGGCGACGCGGTCCCGCGGCGGCGAAGTTTCGGAGTCCCTCGTGGACAGCATCGCCGTTGTGAAGGCGGCGGGGTTCGACTGGGTCATCGTGGAGACGGCAGGAATAGGGCAAGGCGACGCGGCCATCGTGCCGCTTGTCGATGTTGCACTCTATGCAATGACCGCGGAGTTCGGCGCGCCCACGCAGCTCGAAAAGATCGACATGCTCGATTTCGCCGACTTGGTCGCGATCAACAAGTTCGAGCGCCAGGGGTCCGACGACGCGCTCCGCCACGTCCGCAAACAGTACCAGCGCAACCGCTCTCTGCTGAACGTGCCCCCCGAGACGATGCCTGTCTACGGCACGATTGCCTCGCGCTTCAATGACGACGGCATGACCGCGCTGTATCTCGACGTGCTCAATACGCTGCGCAAGAAGTGCGGCGTGAATTGGGAAACGTATCGAAACCGCCTGCCCGGAACGGCCTCCACAGCGAAGTCGATCATCGTTCCGGCGAAGCGCATGCGGTACCTGGCGGAGATAGCGGAAACCGTGCGCGCGTACCACCGCTGGGCGGACGACCAAGCCGCGATTGCGGAGCGGCTCTGGCGGATCGACGGCGCACTGTCCCTGCTTGAAGCGGAATCTCCGGCGCATGCCGCACTCCTGGCGAAACGCCAAATGCTCTTGGGCCAGATTGCGCCTCACAGCATCGCGACGCTTGAAGAGTATTCGCGCCTTTGCGGGGAGTACGCGAAGGACGAGTTCGCGTACACCGTGCGGGGGCGCGAGATTCGGACACCGCTGTACGGCACGAGCCTGTCCGGGATTCCCGTGCCGCGCGTCGCGCTGCCGCATTTCCGCAATCCCGGCGAACTCCTGCGGTGGCTGCTTCGCGAGAACCTGCCCGGGCGCTTTCCGTACACGGCAGGCGTCTTTCCTTTCAAGCGAATGGACGAGGAACCCACGCGCATGTTCGCGGGCGAAGGCGACGCCGCACGCACGAATGCGCGCTTCAAGTTCCTCTCCAAGGACTCCACCGCGAAGCGGTTGTCCACAGCGTTCGATTCCGTCACGCTGTACGGCTGCGACCCCGCCGAACGGCCCGACATCCGCGGCAAGGTGGGCACGTCCGGCGTGTCGATATGTTCGCTCGAAAACATGAAGACCCTATACGACGGCTTCGACCTCTGCGCGCCCACGACCAGCGTGTCGATGACGATCAACGGGCCGGCCCCGATCATCCTCGCGATGTTTCTCAACACGGCCATCGACCAGCAAATGGAAGCATTCGAACAGGAGCAGGGCAGAAGGCCGGACGCCGGCGAGGCGGCGGAGATTGAGGCGAAAGCGCTGCGGACGGTGCGCGGCACGGTTCAGGCCGATATTTTGAAAGAAGACCAAGCGCAGAACACGTGC
>JBAZRU010000604.1:0-4628 GCA_041662805.1 Candidatus Hydrogenedentales bacterium
TTCAATCCCGTGCCCGTTCTGCCACCATCGCTTGCATCAAGCCATCCACACGGGCATGAAGCACATCGAGGTGCTTATCCATCTTGTCGCCCATCTGGCGCACTGCAGATACCGCCGCCGCCTCAACCCGCGCGACACTCTCCGTGGCAGTCGCCTGAACGTCGGCCACCGTCGTAGACAACCCATCCAACGCCTTGTGGTCCGCCTTCACCGTGCTGTTCACCCACAAAAGCCAAAGCACACCTTTTCGCACGATCGCGACAACAGCCCCTACGACGCTCGTCACTATCAGAATGAAAATCCCCGCCGTCACGCTGTGCCGCTCGATCCAATCCACCATCAGTCCCCCTTCAGGAACGCGTCTATGACCGCGTCTCGTGCTTGTGGCGCATTAAGTAAGCAGTGGTCTCCCTCTGCCAAATCCAAATACGTGACCGCAACGCCAGCATCGCGGAGGGCTGCATACATGGCCACCGCATCGTCTATCGGAACAGTGGCATCGTGACCGCCGGCAATCAGACCGATGCGCATGCCGGAAAATGCGCCAGCCGACACGTAGCTTGCCGGAGAGGCTTCCGCCCATAACGCCGGGTTTTCTTCCTGGCGAGCCCCAAGTAATTGCTCGACGTACGGACGCAGATCGGCGTCACTCTTTTCCAGCGCACAAGGCCCACTCAGACTCAGCACGGCCTTAACGCGGCCGGGATGCGTGGCGGCGTACAGCAATGCCAAGTGCCCGCCAGCGCTGCCGCCCACCAACGTGACGTTGCTCATGTCGGCCTGGGGGAAAGTCTTGCCAACCCATCGAACCGCCGCGTCGATGTCGTCTAAGACGCCGGGATAAGATGGCCTGCCAGATTTGGCAAGGGTGTAGTTGATAGTGACGGCAATACGCCCGGTCTTTGCGATGCGCCGGCAATCCTCTCGATGGGCCGCTTTGTCGAATTGCTCCCAACTCCACGCGCCCCCGTGAATGAAGATCACTATGGGGTGTTTGCGTGTGTCGTTAGGGCGCCAAACTTCAACGCCGTGTCGTTCGACTGTGCCGCCGTTCACATACGTGTATTCGACCGGTCCGATCGCCCGGTGCAGTTTGCCCGCGCCATTCGGCGCTTCCCCATGCAGCCACAGAGCGGCTAACAAGACAGCAAAGAACACCGCTGTAAGCGCCGCTATCCACGGTATTGTTCTTCTTGTCCGCATTAGGATGTCTTTTGTGGAATGAACTCCACCATGAATTCCTGCACAACTATCGTGTCCGCCGCGCTCGTCGTAGCCTTCAACGCGATGGCCAAATCATTAGCCAAAGTTTCCGTGAATCCTGCCGCCGCAATATTTGGAATTGCTGCTTGGTTGTCGTCAACCGCGGGTGAAAAATTGGCCGATTCCGTCACGACGAAGCTGGCCAGCCCCGTGGTCGAGGAGATCCGCTTGATGGTTCCGACGATGTATGCGGAGAAAGCAAACGGCAGATTGGCTGTAGTCGCATCGACGATCTTTGTCGAACCAAAGTAGAGATCGAAGTCCTTGTTGTTGGCATTCGCCGCGTTGATTCCCACGAGCACGCGCACGTACAACATGTCGCCATTTGCCGCCAGCTTGCCGCCAGGAACAGTGTAGGTCCGCAAGACTTCGTTCGTGGCGCTCACTGTGTTCAGCGCGTTTACGTTGTTGGAATAGAGCAATTCTCTTGAGGTGCCGCTTGCGGTGGCCGTAATCGTTGTCCCCGATATGGTCAGTCCAGTACCAACCGTGAGCCACGTGAATGTTCCCGCGCTGTCATCCCAAAACGCGATGCGGTCCGCGTTCGGATCAGTAAGCGACTGTAGCCCAAGATGGCTCAACGACACGGTCTCCGTGGAATTCTCGCTGCCGCCGCCGCTGACGGCTATACCGGTTCCCGCCGCAACATCACCGATGTAGGTCCCCGTGGTGTCAGTCGCGAGCGCAACCGAATTGCCCTGAATCGTGGTCGCGCCCGTGTTGGATATGCCCACGTCCCCGGATATCGCCACGCCCGCCGCCTGATTGCTTCCGTTGCCGACAACCATATAGGCGCTCGTAAGCGCGGGCTGCTCTGCCCACGTGTCGTGCTCGGCGTCTCGCGTTATCCCTGCCGGAATTGCTGCATCGTTGACACTGCCTGCCGCACCGACGGTGATCGTGTCGCTGACCTGCGCATCGGTCAGGCCTGTTCCGACGCTCGCAGCCGGTAGCGTTCCAGTCACCTCCGTGCCGAGGTTTACCGGGCCGCCTGCGGACTGCGAGGTGCCGTTTATGTCCGCCCATCGAGGTATAGCGCCAATTGTGGTCGTTCCAGCGCCAGGCCCCGCCACAAAACCCACCGTTGAAGGAGATGCCCACGACCCGTCTCCGCGCCAGAACGTGGATGAGCTCGCCCCAGTACCGCTACCAAGTCTCGCCACTGGCAGGTTACCAGCCGCTTCGGCGGTAGCTAGGTCTACGGCGTCCGTGGTGCTTCCGATGCCCTTGACGATGCTTGCCGTGAGCGTATCGGAGACTTGGGCATCCGTTAGACCGGTCCCCACACTCGCGGCGGGCAACGTGCCGGCCACTTCCGCAGTTCCGAGATCAACGGCGTTGGTCGTCGAACCGGACCCTGCGAATATCGATGAGGTCAACGTGTCCGAAACCTCATTGTCAGCCCAGGGATTCGCTGTGTTGACCCAATCGGCTGCTATCGTCGATGCAGCATTCAATCTCGGGATGTTCACGCTTAACGTCAGCGCACCCACATTCGACAGCGAGCCGTCTCCGGACATTGCAACCGCTGCCGGCTGGTTGGACGCGTTGCCCACAAGCATGTACGTCGCCGTCAACGCAGGGTGTTCTGACCATGCATCCCATTCGGCGTCTCTCGTGATTCCACTGGGAATTGCCCCATCGGCCACCGTCGAGGAAGCACCAATTGTCAGCGTGTCCGAAACCTCATTGTCAGCCCACGGGTTTGTGGTGTTGACCCAATCCCCTGTGATGCTCGCCGCCGCGTTCAGGCGGGGAATGTTCACTGACAGCACGCCGTCCGCGACTGACCCGCCTGTGATACTGACGTTACTTGCGTCTTGAGTGGCGATCGTGCCAAGCCCAAGCGTGCCGCGCGCCGTCGCGGCGTCCGCATCGTCGAGAAGGCCTCGGATATAGGCAGAAAGGTCGGTCACCAGCGCCGATCCAAGTCCGCTGAAGTACGGCAGCTTGTTTGCCGCGCTCGTCACCCCGGCCAGGGCCGCTAGCTCTGCATCGTAGGCCTGTACGTTCGTCCCAATCGCAAGCCCGAGACTTGTGCGTGCATCCGCCGCCGATGTGGCCCCCGTGCCTCCATTCGCAACGGGCAGCGTACTTGTCACCTCGGAATTGAGCTCGATGGTCTGCCCGAGCACGGTAACCTCTCCGTCCTTGTCCGGGTACGTTTGCGCGCGGTCTACGGTCGCCAGCGTGGGGACCGTCAATACCAGCTTCTTAGCGCCGCGCTGTAGATCGACCTGCGGAGTTACTACTTTCGTCCGGCCCGTCACTGTTCCGGTTGTATCGAGGTTGCCTTGGCGGTCCCACTCGCCACCGCCATCAGGGCTGGCAAGCCCTTCCCCGATCGCGAGTTCGTCAAACCACTGTGGAGCCGACACGGCCCCAATGCATGTGATTACGACAAGTCCGGCGAGAATCAACGTCGCGATGCGTTTCATGGCGTGTCTCTGTCGTTTGAAGGTAGCTCAAATCCAGAGACAGCAAGAGGGATGTGTTGCGCGAAATGTCAAGTGTGACGGTTACATGCAGAACGTGGTCGCTGCCCGGAAATCGATAACAGACAGAAGGGCATAGTAAGGCAGGTGTATTGTGAGCGCAGCAGCCTCTCTTTCGCTGCCGGGAAGGAGAGGTTGCGCCCAATAGTCGAGAGGGTCGTCGGGCAAGGCGGACACGAGTTCAAACAGCAGTTGCCCTTGGTCTTCTCCGGGCACAATCAAGTCCGTCATGGGGAAATGGTGCGCCCTATGCTTCCAGTACCCAGCCGCTTCACCCGGGCTGTAGGAGCTCGGGCCACCAGTCCGCACCGTGCATCCGCCGGCCAACACGGACTTTGCGCCTCCTTCAAGGCCCCCCATTCCCGATACGCTTTCGCCGTGCCATAGCCCAAAATAGATGCTCTTGTTGAGGCCGCTGGACGTTACGCGAAAGAGCAGTGGGTACCTTACATACGGCGGCTTGTTCCAATCGCTGGTGCCGTGCGTCTTTAACTCCGAGAAGTCGGAGTCGTCTTGAGACTCTTCTTCGAAGTGACTCTTCACGATAACTGCGGATTCAGGGATTCCCGCGAAGTTGAACCCTTTCGCCCCAACGGTGCACCACGAAATCTTGGCGTCAACAAACTCAGAAATGTAAGGAGACAGGCGATACTTTGACAGCGAATTCACAGATATACCCGACTCCTTTTCGGAAAACTCTGTCATATCGACCGGAGAGCCTTGAGAAGCGCCAGCAAAGGCCGTGCGAGCTTGCGGCTTGAATGTCTGAGAATGCATTGACTCCTTCGGGTGCGCGTATGGTTCAATCCAAGCCGCCAGGTCGGAATGCGCGCCGATGTAGTTGAAGAGAACGGAGTAGTGTTGTGCCCG
>JBAZRU010000605.1:0-4596 GCA_041662805.1 Candidatus Hydrogenedentales bacterium
TGGGTTACCTGCTTCTTCCCGAATTCGATCTCTTTGGACAGCGCGCCCGCGAGGCCCAGGCCAAGCAGAATGAGTTGGCCATGCGCGAGCATGCGGAGCGGCTCCGCGTCGCAGCCCAACCCGTTAAGGAGGCCGTGGCCCAGGGCGACGAGAATTTGAAGGAGATTGCCGAAGAGGTCGAGCGCATCGCGGAGAAGCTGCAAGCCGGCGAACTGACTGAGAAACAAGCCACCGCGAAATTGAGTAACGTCATGACCGAGTTGGCGGAGCGCCGCGAGCAGATGGCAAATCAGGCCAAGCTACCGCAGATGAAGGGCGACCCTTCGCGGCTGGAGATGACCAAGGAATTGGCTCAGAACATTCAGAAGGGCAATTTCGACAAAGCCGCCGCGGAAGCGCAGAAGATGATCGAGAAGCTGAAGTCCGGTGAGATGACGCCCGGCGAACAGACGAAGCTGTCGGAGGAGTTGAAAGAGCTTTCGAAGATGCTTGGCGGCCAGAATTCCGAATTGGGCAAGGCCCTGGAGAACATCGCCTCCGGCCTGAGCATGAAGGATATGGAGAACGCGCTTAAGGAGCTCGAGAAGCTGAATCTGTCCATGGAAGACCTGAAGGCCATGATGGAACAGATGAAGAAGCTCGAAGCCTCCATGAGCAAGTTCTCCGACTGCCGCGCGAAGATGTGCAAGGGAGATTTTGCCAAGTTCTGCGCGCTGTGCAATGGTAAGGGGTGCAGCTCCTGTGGCGGTCAAGGCTTGGGCATGCGCGGTCCGGGACGCGGCCAGGGAAACAGCATCGGAGAGCTTCCGGAAGTGGACGGCCAGTATGACCCGAGCATGCTTCCGGGAGATATGACCAAGGGGAAGATCCTCGCCGATTTGATGCAACGATCCGCGCCTCAGAAAGAGGGGGACGCCGAGAGAAGTTTCTCGACAGAGGCGCTTGTGCAAGTGCAGCAACAATCCGAACAAGCATTGACGAAAGAAGAGATTCCGCCTGGCGCCCGCGAATACGTGCGCCAGTATTTCGGGTCGCTTGAACCGGATTCGGCAACCGCGCAGCAGTAAGCCATAATTCATTCAATGTCGATGACGCCGAGCCGGAGGGAACCGATCCGCGTGACTCGCCGAACCTTTCTTGCGTCCACCGCGATTGCCGTGTTGCACGGCTGCGCCCAGACAGGAGGGCCGAAGGGCCGCGTACTATCGTGGGGACAATCCGGCACGCGCGAGGGCATGTTCATAAGGCCGCGCGCCGTGGGTGCAACCGCGACCGAGGTGTACGTCGCCGATACTAGCGGAAGGATACAGGTCTTCGATCACGAGGGTGCGTTCAAGCGGAAGTGGTCCACGCCTTCGGCAGAAAACGGAACGCCCACGAGCGTCACTTTTGCAGGCGACGGTCGCGTCCTCATCCCAGACACGCACTACAGCCACATCCTGGAATACTCCCCCGAAGGCCAATTGCTCCGGCAATGGGGATCGAACGGAACCGGCCCCGGCGAGTTTGTGTACCCCACGGACATTGCGGAAGCCCCTGATGGGACGCTCTACCTGTCGGAATACGGCACCGGCGCGGAACGCGTTCAGGTCTTTGACGGCAAAGGCGGCTACTTGCGCAATTGGGGCAAGCACGGCGAGAATCCCGGCGAATTCTCCCGGCCTATGGCCATTGCATTCGCAAACGATGTCGTTTACGTCTGTGACACCGCGAACCATCGTATTCAGTGCTTCACACCCGACGGCAAATTCATCCGTGTCATGGGCGGCGCCGGCAGCGAACCCGGCCGCTTGAAGTTTCCTCACGACTTGGCGTTCGCCCCTGGAGAAGCGCTCGTCGTGTGCGAGTACGGCAACAATCGCCTGTCTATCTTTGGGCTTGACGGAACCTTCCGATCCTGCTTCGGCTCACCGGGGCGCAACCCCGGCCAGTTCGCCGCGCCGCGCGGAATCGCCATCGCGCCCAACGGGCATCTGTTCGTCGCGGACACCGACAACGATCGGATTCAGCGATTCGACTGGGAGGAGGTCGCGTGAATCGACTTATCGACCTCCTGGGCACGCTCGACCTCAAGTACATCCGGTTTACGTTCCCGCTGGGCTTGGGGTTTCTGCTGCTACTTCCATGGACGATCTGGCTCGGAGCCAAGCTGCGGTCGCTGTCGTCGACGCGCAAGTGGACGGCCATCGTCCTGCGCTGCCTCGTACTGCTTTGCATGATCTTCGCGCTTGCCGGGGCCGAGCTCGTCAAGATCAACGACAAGCTTGCGGTCTTCTTTCTACTCGACCGGTCGTACAGCGTCCCCGAACCCACGCGCGCGGCCGCGGAACAGACCGTCAAAACGATGACGCAGGCCAACATGACGACCAAAGACGAGGCTGGCATTGTCGCGTTCGGAGAGAACCCGAGCATCGAGCTCAGCATGGGACCGACCCTGGAGCTCGACACGGTTCAGTCGTATGTGGGTGGCGAGCAAACCGACATTGCTGCCGCGCTCCGGCTTGCCATGGCCGCATTTCCCCAGGGCTACATGCGCCGTATCGTCGTACTCAGCGACGGCAACGAAACGTATGGTTCGGCGCTGGAGGAGGCGAAGCTCGCGCAAGCGGCGGGGGTATCGGTCGACGTACTGCCTATCGTGCTCGGTGATCAACCGGAAGTGCGCATGCGCGAAGTGTCGTCGCCCAATCGCGTGAACGCCGATGAACCTTTCAAGCTTCGCGTCGTAGTGGAAGCCGATCAGGATAGCCAAGCCACGTTGCGGTTGTATCAGCGCGGGCGCGAAGGGCGCCAACTCATGCAAACGGCCCCCGTAACCTTGCAGAAAGGGGACAACGCTTTTCTGCTTCCGTTGGAGCTTAGCAACCCGGGTTTCTACGAGTACGAGGCCATCGTCGAATCTACGTCGGACACCACGTATGCGAATAACGAGGGCCGCTCGTTCTCCGTGGTCTACGGCGAACCCAGCGTCCTCTACATCGATGCCGACTGGGAACACAGCCAACGGTTGTTGCCCGCGTTGCAGGCCGAAGGCGTGCGCGTAACGCAAGGCGACCTGGGAAGCATGCCCACATCGCTGGCCCAGTTTCAGAATTTCGACGCGGTGGTCCTATCCAACGTGAGCGCGACCGACCTGTCGACCGATCAGCTCAATGCCCTCGAAGCCATGGTGCGCGATCTCGGCATTGGTTTGGTGATGATCGGAGGCCCCAATTCCTTCGGGGCCGGCGGCTATCACCAAACACCCGTCGAGCGTGCGCTCCCTCTCAACATGGACCTCACCCAGCGCAAGGTGCTCCCGCAAGGGGCGCTCGTGACGATTCTGCACACGTGCGAGTTTCCGGATGGCAATGCCTGGGCACGCGCAATCGCTATGTCGGCACTCGAGGTCCTTTCCTCCCAAGACCTCATGGGCGCAATCGCCTACGATTGGGAGCAGGGCGAATCGTGGTTGTATGAACTCCAGCCCGTCGGCGACAAATCGGCGATGCGCGCCGCCCTCAACACGACGCGCATCGGGGACATGCCCGACGTGGCGCCCACGCTCAAGCAGGCCTACGATGCCCTGAAAGACTGCTCGGCCTCCGTCAAGCGTGTCATCATCATCTCCGACGGCGACCCCGGCGCGCCCCAGGCAAGCCTTCTCAAGGACCTTGCAGACGCGACGATCTCCGTCAGCACGATCTGCATCAACCCGCACCAGCAGTCCGACCAGGACATGCTGCGATGGGTCGCCTATCAGACGGGCGGCAACTACTACTACGTCACCGACCCGCGCAAGCTGCCCCAGATCTTCACCAAAGAGGCGGCCGTCGTGAAGCGCGGGCTCGTGGTCGAGAAGCCATTTGTACCGAAGGTCACGTACGACTCGGAGATCCTCCGCGGTATCGCCCCGGATGCATTCCCTTCGCTGCTGGGATACGTTGCGACGACCCCCAAGGACAGTGCCATCGTCTCCATGATTTCCCAGGACGACGATCCCATCCTCGCGCAATGGCGCTACGGCCTTGGGAAGTCCGTGGCGTTCACGTCCGACGTGACCAGCCGCTGGGCGCCGGATTGGCTCAACTGGGAAGGTTTCGACCAGTTCTGGTCGCAGACCACGCGCTGGGCCCTGCGCGAGACGAGTCCCGCGAGCTTCTCCGTGGATACTCGCGTGAAAGATGGAAAAGGCCACGTTCGGATCGATGCCGTAGATGATCAGGGCCGCTTCGTAAATTTCCTTCGCCCGAAGGCGTCGTCACGGGGCCGCCGCCACAATTCACGCGAGGCGAGCTCGGCCTCATTCAAACAGCCCCCGGCATCTACGAGGGGACATTCCCGCTTGAAGGGTCCGGCACGTACATGGTCAACCTGACCTACGAGCGCGAAGACGGGTCGCGCGGCATGATGGTCACAGGACTTTCGATGAACTACTCGAAAGAGTATGAATACAACACGACCAACATCGCCCTTCTCGAACAGATGGCGTCCGTGGGCGGCGGCCGCATTCTTGAACCAACGGCGAATCCGTTCGAACACAACCTGACGACCACGCCGGCGATTACCCCGATATGGCCCTATCTCCTCGCGGCCGCCATGCCTGTTCCCACTCGA
>JBAZRU010000606.1:0-4591 GCA_041662805.1 Candidatus Hydrogenedentales bacterium
CGCGGTCTGGGCGCCCGCTTTGGACGACGAAACGCGCTTTGGGCCGGAGCACAATGCGTGGAGCGCTATGGCTTCCGCGCCGGGCCCGTTCGTGCTCATGGCCGATTTTCCGCGCCTCAAGTCTCCCTATCCCGCGCCAGCGGTGCGGGCTATAACGGAGATGGCCGGCGATCGATTCGCGGGCTTTGCCGTGAGCGGGTGGGCTGGCCGCGTCTGGGGAGATTTGGAGAGTGACCGCAAACCGCCGAAGACACAGCAAGCGGCGCTGGAGGTTTTTCACAAGGACTTTCAACGGCTGATGAATCAGACCCAGGGCCGCCTGAATGCTGGCGAGGGGAATTCGCTGTTTGCACACCAGACGTTCGCCTGGGGAGCGCCCATGGCGTATGCCGAAGTGGGAAGAGACGTCCCGTGCGCCCCGCTTCAGTTTGCGTTCATGCGCGGGGCCTCGCGCCAGTATGGGTGCAAACCGTGGGGCGTGAGCATTGCCAATGAATTCGCGGGAGCAACGCTCGATACGCGCGCGACAGCGGATGCGACGCGCATTCGTTGGGACACTCCGGGCAAAGCGACAGGCCCGGACTGCGGGCACTCGGCTTCGCTGGAGTTTCGTCTTGCCATGGCCGCCGACTTGTCGGGCGCGACCTTCGTCCGCAACGAATCTGACGCGCAGAATGGTTCCGGCTTTGTTCAAGAGACGCCTGGCAGCGGCTATGCCCTCTCGGAACATGGCGAGGCGTTCAAGGCATGGTATGACTACGGACAGACTTTTTCCGAGCGCGGCGTGCCAGTAACGCCTATCGCCTTCGTGGTCGACCGCAACCATGGTTGGAGACCGGGGCAACCGGCCTTCGGGATTTGGCCGCAGGATCGCGCGGAGAAATCGCTGGAGGCGGTGTTCGGCCACGTGTTTCCGTGCGGGGGCCGACTCGATTTCGAACAAGGGCAGCTCGCCAACGGACCCTACGGCGATGTCTTCGACGTTATCACAAGCGACGCGCCGCCGAAGGTGCTGGCATCGTATGCGGCAATTTGGCCGGTTGGCGATGTCGAGGTGACGCGCACGCTTCGATTGGCGATCGAGGACTATGTCGCGAAGGGTGGCATCCTCGTGTTGGACGGCGCGCATGCGCGCTGGTTCCCGGAGACGTTCACCGGCGTGCACATCGACGAAGACACGGCCTTTGCGTGCGGCATCCAGACGGCCCTTCAAAGCACCGCGCCCATCGATGCGTCATTCCGGTTCTACCGCCTCGACCCGCTCGAAAATACGCAGGCTATCGCGTGGACCGAGAAGGGACAAACCCTCGCATGCTGGCACCGGCATGAAGACGGGATCGTGATCGTTGCGGGCACGCGGCACTGGATCGACATCGCCGGCGGACTCGTGCCGATTGCTCCCGCCCTGTTGCGCATGGTTGCGGATGCGGTGACGCCGGTCAGCGTGCTGGGCGACGTCGAATGGTTCGTGAACCGTACGAAGAGCGGCTATGTCGTCGGATTGATCAACAACAACGGCGTCTCGAAGACCCCCACCGTTCCCGCCGTCATCGATCCCAGTCAAAGCCGCGATTGCACGGTCACCGTGCGCGGACAAGCGCCTACCCGCTTCGTGTCGCGCATGGGTGAGTTCAACTGGAACATCGGAGCCAACGCCCTTGAGATCCACCTCGCGCCCGGCGGCGTCGGAGTCGTGGAAGTAGTGCTGGGCGGCGCGTAGCCGCTCCCAGTGTTTTCGCCTCTCGCCTTTCGCCTCTTGTCTCTTGTCAGTCTTTGCCGTCCTTGCTGTGGGGCAGCCGCCCTCGGCTGCCCCGTACCAGTCCGTCTTTTTTCCGCGCCCTTCTCCAATAACCAACGCCGGTATCTCGAAGAACATCCGACGAGACACCGGCGCGCTGGGTTTGATGCAGTCTTCAGGCAACCCGCTACATCTTGGCTGCCCCAATCGGCGGCAGCTTCGCCAACTGCCGCAGTGTGTTGATCGTTGCTTCCGTCATCGGGAACTTGCCCGGAAATTCCATGAACTCGACATGTCCATCCATAAACAGCACGTGGCCGCCCTTGGGCTTGTTCTGGTCTGGCCATTCGATCAGCAGCGGTATTTGCGACTGGGCCAGCGCGGGCGCGGCGGGGTTGTTGATATCCGTGATGAAGAATCTCTCGATGCCTTCGCGCAAACGATAGAACTTCTCAGGCCCCAGCGTCCCGAGTGGATTTGGCAAGTCTTGATTGATGTCGCCCCCTGCCCTCGCCAATTCTTTCGTGTACGCCTCCGCAAAATTCACTACCTCGTCATCCGAGACTAGCGCGAAACCCAAATAAGCACAGCGCTTGATATCAAAGTACTCCTCCACTCCTCCCGTGAATTCCCCTAGGAGGGTCTTGAGGGACCTGCCGGGTTTGCCGTCGGCTCCTAGTGTCTGCACATTGAGGTCCGCCATCAGCAGCCCCGGTTCGCTGCACAGCAACGGAAAACGCTCGCCTTGCGTCTCGGCCGAATACATTTTGAACGCGAGTCCTATCTGCTTGAACGCTTCGTCTAGGTTCTTTGGCGGGTTGGTAAAGCCTTTCTCGCGCACGGCTATTCCGCCGCGGCCAGGCGGAAGTGTGGCCATTTCGCCTAGATCTTGCGCGCTCCTCCTGCCTCCCGCTGCAGGGGGCAATGCCATTCCTGCTTGGCCTGGCGCGCCCATCCCAATTCCGCCTCGCCGTCTGGCTCCGCCACCTGCCACCGTCACCTCTTGCTTGACCCTATTGTTAGCTTCATCCGATTCCGCAATGGCATTCTCGGGGTCAATCTGCGCGTAGATGGTGTACGTGCCAGGATTCGCCGCCCACGAAATAGCCTCCGTGGCCTTCCCGCCAGCGGGAACTACCAACGCGCCGGTGTTGATCTTCTTGCCGCCCGCGTCGGGGTCACCTTCATAGAACGAAATGGCGACTTCGAGGTCCTTGGGACTGCTGTTGGTGATGGTGCCCGCGATCATCCTGCCACCATTGTCGGCAACGAAGGTGAAAACGTCATCGGGGGTAATAGACACGTCTGCGGGCGGCTCCTGGGCGTCCGTCAACACAATCACGCCAAACAGGGCCAACACGCACACGGCAAATGCTTTGCTCCAACGAGAGGATTCGCTAAACCGCGTAACCATGGCGATTCTCCTTTCCATGTTTGTCTTTCCTTCAAGGACACCGGCCAGCCCGGGACTCCACGCCGGCGGACGAAACTTCTGAAATTGATCCAAGAGCGCGTGCCCGTAGCCTCGCCGCTCTTCGGAGTCGAGTACCGATAACACGTGGGCGTCGCAGGCGAGCTCGCGGTCGGCCGCGACCCGGTTGCGCGCCCACCACAGCAGGGGGTTGAACCAGTGGACGGCGAGCAGAACGTTCACCAGCCAGCCGATGAGAATGTCGCCTCGTTTAAGGTGTGCGAGTTCGTGTAGAAACACATAGCGCAGATGCTCGCTCGGGGCCGATTCCAACAACGCGGGAGGCAACAGCAGCCGCGGCCGGATCGCCCCCAGCAAGGCCGGTCCCTCCACGCACGGCGTCACGACAACCGCCAGCCACGTGTTGACGCCCATGCGCTGCTTGCAGTCTTCAATCTGCTCCAGCACCTTGGGCTCCACGACCAGACGCTGCCGTGCGACGCGCTTGGCCAGACTGCGCCCCTGCATGATCATCGTGGTGACCACGGTCACCGCACCCGCCAACCAGACCCCCGCGCCAATCAACCACAACGACGGCATTGCGAAATGCCATGGTCCGTCCTGTGCCGGCGATAGAGCCTCCGGGGCTGGCACAACGCGTGCGGGTGTCGAGGACGACGCCTTGGCGGCAAGGGCGGATTCGGCGGATGCTGCGGGAACGAGCGTGCCATCCACGTACAGCAACGGCTGCGGGGTCGCCTCTTCATTGGATGCGAACAATTCGACCGTGCCCTGGACGGCGTTATACAGGCTGAACGGCGCGGGCACGCTCCACAGGAGCAGCAGGCGAACGAGGACCAACCCCCACATCGCGTGACGCACTGTGGCGTTGATGCGTCCGCGCAAGAGCCGCTGCACAATGACGATCAGCAGAATGAGCAGCGCGGCCTGCCACGATACGTTCAGCACGCGCAGGAAAGCGCCTTCGAAAAACGCCCACGCGTTAGTCATGCGTCGTCTCCCCGCTGGATTTCTGGTCCAGCATCGCCCGGAGCGACTCAATGTCCTCCGGGGTCAGATTCTCCTGCTCGATGAAATGCGCGAGCATGGGCCGCGCATTGCCGCCAAAGCAGCGCTGTAAGAACGATGTCCCCTCCTCACGCACGCACTCCTCTTCCGACGCCTGAGGCGAGAAGCGGAAGACCCCGCCGCGCTTCTCGCGCTTGACGACGCCTTTTGCCAATAGCCGCCCCAGAAGCGTGCGGACAGTCTTGTGGTGCCAGTCGGACTGGCCTTCAAGGCCCTCGAAGACTTCGAGAGCCGTGAGCGGCGACTGACGCCAGAGCACCTGCATCACGCGCCATTCCGCCGAAGAGATTCCTGGAAGCTTTGTCATGGGTAAACCCTCCGCTATATCTTACATCTGTAAGAAATTGTCGCAC
>JBAZRU010000607.1:0-4590 GCA_041662805.1 Candidatus Hydrogenedentales bacterium
GAATGAGCGGCGAGGGGCGCTGCTCTTGCAGGCTCTAGGGAGGTGCGCATCGGAGGTTCTTTGGTTAGGTTTGGGATTTTCGATTTCATCCTAGAATCCTCTATCCTCACCTGATCCCTGTCATTTCCAGTGCCCGGATTTCCGCGGCCCATTTTGCGCGCTGGGTTTCATCGACCGATGGATCGGGTAATAGACTGCGGCGAGTGCAATTGACCAAGGCTTGAAGGGTTTGGTAGCGGCGTGTTTCTCCGATGGCCGGGGGTACGTGGTCGCGTAGTACCTCGAGCGCATCGTCGATGGTGAGCGGCATTTGTTTCAATGCAGCCTTTGCCTTCAACTCGGAACGCATGGACGCGAAGCTTGCCGCGGAGTAACCGAGGGTCGCCGCGTCGAGCCGCTGGATCGCCGTGTCGTCCGGGTTTTCGCCCATCACGCCGCCGACGAGCCATTTCACGAACTGAGTGCGGTCGTCGCCTTCCGGATCCAGCACGGGGATGATCAAGTCGCCTACACGCCCGGGACGCCGCAGGTCGGGTGAAAGCAAGTGAATGCGCGCGGTCATCAGCAGCCACACGACGCGCCCGCGAGATTTAGGGTCCGACATCATTGCCTGGATCTTGCCCGTAAGCCGGCGCTCGGTTTCGTGGGCCTCCGGGCCTATTGCGCCAAACTGCGTATCTGCCTCGTCCACGAAGATCAGGACTTTTGCTAGCGCGTCGAGCACGCGGCGCAGCCGCTCGAAGATCACATCGGTCTGCCCAAACCACTGGCTGCGGATGTTCTTCAAGACCAGGACGACCATATCGAGTTCCGACGCGACCGCTTCGAAGATGAACGTCTTGCCGCCCCCGATGGCCCCGGCCACGGCGGCTCCCGAGAGGGCTTCGGGCCCCGTTGCGCGAAAGCGGGGAATCAATTCGTCGCGGAGAAATTGCTTCAGCTTCGTGAACCCCACCACGTCGTTCAGATTGTGCGAAGGCTTCTTGAACTCGACGATGTCATCGCCCAACTGGCTCTTAATGTAGTCTTCGACTTTCTCGATCACCTGATCCAGCGTGAGGGTCTTTCGCTCGTGCTGAGCGCCCTTCATCAATTGCATCAGGGCGTGGATCGACAGCCCCGCCGTGAATCGCGCCAAGTCGTCCGGCGTGCTCCACAACTGCAGTGGGACCGGTTTCCCCTTCGACACCATAAACCAGTCAATGAACTGCCGCCGATTGCTCTCGTCGGGCGAGGGGACGGTCACTTCAAGCACTTGGGGGAGACGCGACACGCGGCTATTCACAAGGCTGCGCGACTCCGCCAGCAATACGACCGAATCTCCGCCGTTCATGAAGCCGGGATCGCCGAACCAGTCGTGGCAGATGTTGACGCGATGGCGGTCAACGTCGGAGAGCCGCGTGATCTCGCCTTCGGGAATCAGCAAGTCCGCGGATTCAATCAAGATGAGCAGGTCTTCCTTCAGAAGCGGTGTATCGCCTTTCGACGAACGCGAGCAGAGGCACATCTGCCTGAAGAGTTCCAATGCAACGGTGGGATTGCCGACAGCGGCCTTCAGATTCGCGTCGAATGCCGCACCCAACGCCTCGTGCTCGACCGCTTCCCTCGACGACGACAACATGCGCTTGATGGCGATTTCGTTTGCGTCAAGTCCTGTTCGCCATTTCAGCCAGGCATCCTTCACCTTGTCGCGGTCGCCGTCGTTGGCAAAACGCACGGGGCCATTGATCTCGTATACGACCAGGATGACGTTCGGGAGCTTCCACTGCGCGCCCAGGAAATCGAGCAAGGTCACGAAGTCCTGGCTACCGTCTGGGTTGGCCAGGCAAAACAGGTCATACACGTTCCCGGTGAGGACAAGCGTGCGCGCTTGCCCGGAATTCAGGATGCGGCCCGCCGAACGGAGAAAGGTATAGTCGGGCGCGGTCATGGTGTTGCCTTTCTCCCAATGGACCTATTCGGGCAGCGGAGTCTTTTCGGCTGGCGCTTTTTCTTTATCGGCGGCCTTGGTTTCGGTGGCTTGTGCCAAGCCAAGCAACTGATCGAACTCGGTGGAGGCGGCGGTGCCTTTTGCGTATTCGAGGAACTCCGCTTCCTGCGCACGTGAATCCGTCCCCGCCAACTCTTTGGAAACGCGCGCCTCCGCTTTTGCTTCCTCGCGCATGGTCCGAAGCCGCAGCAGTTCTTCCGCCGTGCCGTCTTGTGCGATTCCCGAAAGCGTATCCGCTATTTCGCGCTCTTCCTTGGCCGTCATAATCTCGGCGACGGCGTCAACAGCTTCACTTCTCAGCTTCTCGACTTCGCGCATCAATGACTCAAGCTGGATCTTGTGTTCCTTAATCCGCTTCGCAAACCCTTCGACATCCTCTTCCAACTCGGTGATCCGCGCCTTCTTTTCCTCCAAGGTCGAGGAGAAGTCGTTGTATGCGGCGAGGCAGCGCATGTAATCCTCGTTCGACTTGATCTCTTCCATGCTCTTGCCCTCGGTCTGCATCTGGGAGACCGTCTGCTTGGCTTTCGCCAAGGCGCCGGTGCGCAGCCGCTCAAGGTGCGCCACCTCTTCCGAGAGGGTCTTCACCTTGGACATCTTCATGACCTGCTGGGAGATCAGCCCCGCGACGGCCTGTTTGAATTGCTGGATCCGGTCCGTCTTCTCGCGCACGATCTGCTCGTACCGTGCGCGGATCACGTGCGGATTCGTATCCAACCCCCTGCGCGAGGAATCCACGCGGCCAGTAACAAGTAGGATTATGGACTTAAACCAACGTCCGATGGCGCTGAACATGGGCGCGTCTCCTTTTGCGTCTCCCTTTCGGGGAAACCGATCATGCAGTGGTCCACTGCGAAATGGTGCGCTGTGATTTCACCAGCAATGCGGGTGGGAATGCAAGTGGGCCTAGCCGCCGGCCACCGGCGGCACGAAAACAACCGTGTCCCCATCGGCAAGCGATGTATTCCACTCGCGGAATTCGTCATTCACGACGACCCTTACCCGGTCGAGGCCCAAGGTGAAGCCGTAATCATCAGCCAGCTTCAAATAGAGATCCGAGGCCGTTGCGGCATCCGTCTCCAGTTCCTCCTCCGTCTCCCCCCGCTGCTCGCGCAGAATGGCAAAGTAGCGCACACGAATGCGCTTTTCCACGCCCGCCGTCATGAAATGTCCTCCTGACGCCCGACAATCGTCTCCACCGCCGCTTTGTATTCCTCGGGATAATTGATGTTGGCCAACTCCGTTTCGTTTACTGGCTCGATTAGATTCGTGTCGGAATTGATGAGCACTTTGCGCGGGCAATGATACCCCATCGCAAGAAAGTGCAGCAGCCGGAAAATGCTCTTGGGTTCATAGATCGCGCAAAGAGGCTCCGGAAACCCGTCCCTGGCGCTGCGGAATGCCGTGGCCAACTTGTATGGATTGCGCGCTTCGAGGAGGGTTTGGAGTGTAGCTTCGGTCATGAAGGGCAGGTCGCACGCCGCGACAAGCCACGCGGCAGTTGGGTATTCCTTCATCGCGGACAGGATACCGCCCAGAGGCCCGAATCCGACGAACCGGTCGTGGATCTGCGGCAGCTCCGCAAGCACAGGGTCATCAGCCTGGTCGGGACGGCTTGAAAGGAACACGTCGTCGCAGAATCTCCGCAGTAGTTCGGCTGTGTGAATGGCCTGCGGTTTGCCGTGATACACGAGGGTTGCCTTGTCGCGCTGCATGCGCGTGCTCAGGCCGCCCGCCAAGACCAAGCCCAGGAGCGGGGTCTCATCGGCGCACTTGTAGAGATACTCGCTGACATACGACGCGATGGCTACCGAATCGTCGGTTACGAAGAAGTTGGCAGTGGGGGGGAGGATTGGGCAGGCTTCTTTCGGCGCTGCGTAACACAGAACCTGAGACAGGTCTGGAGCCGATCCATCCCCCATGAGCACAACCTTCGCCATCGGCAGGTCTTCTTCGGTTTCGACGATGAGCAGGTCCACGTCAAGAAGGGCATGCGGCTTTACCATGGCATCCATAGCCTCTGGGTACATATAGCCGTGCTGGCCATCGCCGCGGATAAGGGTGACTCCCATCAGCTCGACAGAATCGGGGTGCATCCCGCTATCACGTTCCAGGACCTGACCAACGCGGTACTGCGACGAGAGATGAAACGCCAAATGCGCCGCAAGCGCCCCGCGCTCCGGTCCGAAGGGTCCCCACACCGCAATCTCGAACGGATTGTACCGATAGGAGATCCGGTCGCGTTTACCGCCTTCACTCCGGTCGCAGGACGTAGTCACTCTTGCCTCCATGCTTTTCGAGAAGCCGCGTCTCTTTGATCACGATGTCGTGGGAGAGCGCCTTGCACATATCGTAGACCGTCAGGGCGGCTACCGTGGCGCCTGTCAGCGCTTCCATTTCAACGCCCGTCTTGTGGGTCGCCACGACGCGGCATTCGATGAGCAGTTCGCCGTTCGCGTCGAACGCGATGGTTATGGCGCAATCCTCCAAGGCGATTGCGTGGCACAAAGGGATCAGTTCGCTCGTCTTCTTGGCCGCCATGATCCCGGCCAGGATTGCCGTTTGAACGACCGGTCCCTTCTTCGTCTGCAGGTCGCCGC
>JBAZRU010000608.1:0-4588 GCA_041662805.1 Candidatus Hydrogenedentales bacterium
CCACGAGCGCAGCCCGCACTTGACATGGTACGACGAAGCGGACCCATGCCGCCATATCGTGGTGAACAAACCGAGCATAAACCTATGGGCGGACGTGGGCTTTTACTACCTGCCCCATGTCGAGCGGATTTGGGAGACCTTGCCCGACGTGCGGTTTGTGTGTCTGAAGCGCGACCGCGAGGAAACCATTCAGAGCTTCGAGTCCTACTTGCGCGACGATCAATGCCACTGGCGCAAGCGTAGGGCTCCGCAATGGCAGCCTTCGGTGTGGGATGCGTGCTTCCCCAACATCGACGCGGGCTCCCGCCCGGAGGCAATCGGCATTTATTGGGATGAATACTACGCGGCGGCGGAATCACTCGAACGCGATGACCGTTTCCAGATATTCCCGACGCAATGCCTCAATACGCGGGAAGGCGTGAAGTCCATCCTTGAGTTCATCGGAGTTCAAGAGCCTGTCGTGCGACTGGGTATTTGGTTGCACAAGTCCGCTGACCGCTACAAGGGGATAGAGCAATGGTTTATGCCGAGGCCAATTGAAAGGGAGCAATATGAAACAGTCGCAAGACTGGGGCGAGATTCAGCCCCTCTATGAAATCGCCACGCCGCACAGTCTTTCGATTGACGCGGAAGGGGGCGTGCTGCGCGGCGTGCGAATCATTGGCCGCGTGTCGCTGAATGGCCGTGAGTATACCCCGGCGGCCCTTACCAAGGCCAAGGGGATGTATGAGGGCCGGGTGGTCAATTTTGACCATCCCGACCGCAGCAAGCCGACTGCCGAGCGTTCGGTGTCGTCGCGGTTCGGCTGGCTGCAAGGCGTCCACGAGGCCAACGACGGCCTTGAGGGCGACCTGTACTATCTCAAGACACACCCGATGGCCGGGCAGGTTGTGGAAGCGGCGCAGCGCAATCCCGGATTGTTCGGACTCTCGCACAACGCCGACGGGCGGATCGTCAAGCGCGACGGAAAGACGCTGGTGGAAGAAATTATCGGCGTCCGATCCGTGGACCTGGTAGCTGATCCGGCGACAACGAAGTCGCTCTTTGAGTCGCTACAACACGAGGAGCCGCCGGCCACGGTATCAATCAGCGAAGCCTTGGCGGCGCTTTTTACGACCGACGAACAGGCGGCCACGCTGCAAGAGATGGTTGACGCCAAGATGGTTCCCGATGCACCGATGGCAACGGGTGGCGATGCCACGGGCCAAATGAAAGCCGCATTCCGCGCGATGGTCCTGGCCGTGCTGGACGACGAGAGCATGGACACCAACGCCTCGGTAGCACGGATACGCGAGATTCTCAAAGCACAGGAAAAATTGATCGGCGGAGAGTCTGCCGATTCACAACCCCAAAAGACAAAGGAGAGTGAAGACATGACGGAAGAGCAACAGGCCGAAATGAAGGCCATACACGACAAGTTGACGGAGGCCCTGGCCGAGAACCAAAAGCTCAAGGGCGAAGCCCAGGCCAGGAGCCTGTTGGAAGCCGCCAACGTGGAATTGAGCGACGTGCGGATTCAAGCCGTTGCCGCCATTGCGGACGATGGAGCGAAGAAAGCCCTTGTCGAGAGTTGGCCGAAACGCCAACCGGCCGAGAAGCCGCGCAGCACAGCCCCCGTGGTCGAAAGCGCAGCGGGCGAATGGAAAGCCCCGGCGGACCCGAAAGAGACCGCCAAGCGACTCAAGAAGCGATAACCCCTAACACTGGACACGGGACACAACACCCGCGCACGAGGAGAGTTTAGACATGGACGAGCGTAAACCGACGATCTTTCTGGCCCAACCGCTGTATTGCCGCGACGTGGATTGCGGCTCGATCCTTGCCGCGACGATCAATGCGACCGGCGGCAAGCTGACCGTAGCCTATTCCAGGCATGGCGGCAGTTCCCTGCCCCAGGTGTTCAACAACCTCTGGGTACAGGCCTTGGGCCAAAGGGATAAGTACACCCACTTTGCCATGCTCCACTCTGATGTGGAGCCCGAGGGCGGCTGGCTCGACATTCTCTATGATGAGCTTATCCGCACTCAAGCAACGGTCATGTCTGCCGTGGTGGCGATCAAGGACGAGAAGGGCGTGAGTTCAACGGCCGTCGGCGTCAACGATGATCTTTACGATTATCGGCGAATCACCATGACGGAACTAATGAAACTCCCGCAGACCTTCAGCGTTGCCGACGTGCGGGCGGCGGGAATCTGGCCGGATTACTTTGCCGGCGAGACGCCGCGTTGCCTGTTGGTGAATACAGGCTGCTGGATTACGGACCTATCGTGGCCCGGCTGGCACGTCCAGGACGAACAGGGCTTTTTCAAGTTCAAGTATGAGCAGTTGCATCGCATCCAGCAGTGGCCGGACGGGCGCTACAATTGCGAGTTCGCCCCGGAAGATTGGCTAATGAGCCGCTACGTCGCCAACAACGGCGGGCGTGTTATGGCAACGCGGCTGTTCAAGACGATCCACGTTGGGACGCAACTGTATCCTAACTGGCAAGCGTGGGGAAAGCCGACGGACGCCGAGATTGACCGGCACTTGGCCGACAAGCGCAGGGCCTTTGCAATGGCGGAGGGCCACGCATGAAACCGGAGATCAATGACCACGGCTGTTGGATCGGGGCGGGAAGCCTGCCCCACGTCCACGACATGGGACTGCAAGTCGGTTTGTGTGAGTTTTTGGAGCCGGAACTTGGAACGTCCTTTCATGGTCCAATCGTGCTTGGTGGGCCGTCGGTGATTGATCTTGGTTGCGGAATGGGTGATTACGTCCGGGCGTTTCGCTTGGTGGGAATTGACGCGCGCGGGTTCGATGGGAACCCCGACACGTTCAAGCTGTCGAGTGAGTTGTGCCATACGCTTGATCTGGCCGTTCCCTATCGCGGGGTCATGCGCTACTACGACTGGGCCATGTGCCTGGAAGTCTTGGAGCATATCCCCAAGGAGTTCGAGCAACAGGCTTTGGATAACATCGTCGGTTTCGCAGGGATCGGCGTGATAACCAGTTGGGCCACGCCAGGCCAAGGCGGCAGCGGTCACTTTAACGAACGGCCGCTGGCCTACGCCACGCAACAGTTTGCGGATCGTGGTTTTGAGTTGGACACCGACGCGACGAAGCGGCTGCGCGAATGCAGCACCCGCGTTTGGTTCAAGAATAACCTTTTGGTTTTGAGAAGGAGAAAAACGAATGAGTAGGGCACTTGTGACGCCCAGTTTTCTTGAGAAGCGAGAAAACCAGTATGGGCAATGGTGGGACTTCACCCAAAAGCCGGATCGTTTGACGGCCTCCGTGAACGTCACGGCTGGCGCGAATGCCGGCGACGATACTGCCGCCACGCCGTTCTTTATGACCGGCGCACGAGCAATTTTGGTGACGGATGGTTTTGCGCAGGCATCCGTCAACAGCGCCGGCATCGACGCGAACAACACGAGCGCGTGGGTTGTGGCCAGTTTGGCGGGCACGGCCATTTTGACCAAGACGCATAGCGCCAACACGACTCTGGCGACCAGCTACAACATGGGCGCGCCGTCGGCCAGCTACCTGGCGGCCAACACGGGGATGACGTTTGCCATCACCAACGGCACAACGGCCGACCTCAACAGTTCGGTTGTCACCGCTACCGTCGGCTACATCGACGCCGATTCGTTTATGACCGGCCTGAAGGTCATTGCGACAGACGGCGGGACCGTGACGGTTTCGGATGGCGTGAAGGGGGCAGTAGCTCTGGCGGCAAGCGACGGCACGGCCGGCGACAACGATGAAATCTACCTCGCCACGGACACCGAGATCATCAAGTTCGCGGCAGGCAAATCGTACATGATGGAAGCGCTGATTCAATTTAGCGAAGCCAACACCGACGACGCCAACGTGTTCTTCGGCTCGGCGAATGCCTTCGCGGCTGACATGCTGGTGGACGACGCGGGTGGCCCCAAAGCCACGGGCGATTACGTCGGCATGTGGAAGGTGGACGGCGGTACGAAGTGGTATTGCGGTGCGCAGTCCAACGGCACGGCAACACCGTCCGTGGACGCTCTGGGCGTTCCCAACACCACGGCAGGTGGCAGCAGCTACCAGAAGCTGACCATCGAAGTCTTGTGCTTGACAAGCACCCGCGCCAAGGCAACCTTCCGCGTGGACGGCACGACCATCGGCGACGTGGATTTTGTCTACAGTTCCGCCACCGAGCAGCAAATGGGGCTCGGGATCAAGAACGGCAGCGCGAACAAGGAAACCCTGACCGTCGATTACATGGGCTACGAGCAGATTCGCTAACCCAACAAAAAACCGCCCCGTCCAGTTGACGCTGGGCGAGGGCGGCTCACAAACCAATCGGGCAAGCGTGCCCAATCGGCCTGCCAAGACAACGGCCATTGTAGCACGCAAGCCCTTCGAGAATCAAGACGAAGGAGAAATGAAGCAATGGCAGTTACGATCAATCGCCGCGAGTTGCGGCAGATGACGAAAAACATGCAGCCCATCGAGGTGCAGACGCACCTCGTGGAGTGCCTGCAAGGCGGCGACCTGAAGCCCGACGACTTCAGTATCCGCACGCTTTTCGAGGAAACCGTCCCCAACGGCAACGAGATTGTCGAATCGTTCA
>JBAZRU010000609.1:0-4583 GCA_041662805.1 Candidatus Hydrogenedentales bacterium
CGAACGATCTTTGCAATACTGACACTCGTCAGTTACTCGGCCGTCAACTTGGCCGTGGTTCTCTATTCGGGCGGGCTGCTCCTGAACAATCTCTTCGGCATGAATATATGGATTTGCGTGATTCTACTCGCAGTAGTGACTGGCGCATACACCGTTTATGGCGGCTTGTCGTCCGTCGCATGGACGGATGCGTTCCAATGCGTCTTGTTGCTCTTGGGAGGGCTGCTCATCTTTGTGCTTGGCTTGTACAAAGTTGAGGGAGGCTGGGAAGCGATCGTCGGAACGGGCGACCGCGCGCACCTCATTCTACCGATGGACCATCCCAAACTGCCGTGGCCTGCGATGGTGGCGCTCGCGCTTGTGACCAATACCTGGTACTACTGCACGAACCAATACATCAACCAGCGGTGTCTTGGAGCAAAGGACGAATGGCACGCGAAAATGGGCATGGTCCTTTGCGGGTTCCTGGGAATTGTGCTCGCATTCGCCGTGTCCTTCCCCGGATTGATCGCGTACGCGCTGAACCCCAACCTGCCCGACCCCAACACCGCATATCCGTATCTTGTGACGACCCTGCTGCCGCCAGCATTGCAGGGGATCGTTCTGGCCGGACTGGTCGCTGCAATCATGTCCACGATTTCGAGCTTGGTGAATTCGGCGGCAACGGTATTCACCATCGACGTCTACCAGAGGTTTCTCGATCGCGGCGTGGCCGAGAGACGGCTCGTTGTCGTTGGCCGGTGGTCGGGCACGGCAATCCTGCTGATCGGGCTGGTGTGCGCACCCATTGTGGCTAAATGGGAGCACATCTTCTCCTATTGCCAAGAGGTCTGGGTACTGATGGCGGGACCAACGGTCGCCGTCTTCCTTCTGGGAATTCTATGGCGCGGGGCGACAAGCAAGGCAGCTACGTTTACAATGGCCCTTACGTTTCCGCTCACTCTCATACCGTATCTGCAGAAGGCCTATCCCGAGTCGTTGGACTTCATTCCAAACACCTACGTATTGGGCGGCGTGGTCTGCATTCTGTGCTTCGTCGTGATGGCTGTTGTCAGTCTGTTCACGCAAGAGAAGACGAAGGAAGAGGCGCTGGCCCTGCACTGGACGCCCGCGATGCTGGCGCTTCCCGGGCCGGTTGCGGCGAAGTATAGCGCATGGTATCAGCGCGTAGGGTTCTGGTGGCTGGTTCTGGGGCTCATTTATGGGGCGATATACGTCACGTTCTGGTGACGATAGGAGACGCATCATGGAACTCGGGTTGTGCATCGAGATGGCCCTGACGGGACTGCCCTTCGAGAAGCGCATCGAGAAGGCCGCGGAAATCGGCTTCAAGAACGTGGAGATGTGGTTCGTCGACATGAGCTATTCCGGTTCCCCCACGGAGTTGGCGCGCATCGCGGAACGCAACGGCGTGCGCATCACGAACACGGTTATCGGCGCGCCGGACGGAACCATCGGCGGCGGATTGACGGACCCTTCCAAGCGCGCGGAATGGATCGAACGCACGAAGAATACGCTCGCCTTCAACACGGAGGCGGGCATTCCCGCGTCGATTGTGTGTACGGGCAACGTCATCGCCGGGCTGGACGACGAGGTCATGTACAACTCCGTGATCGAAGGGTTGAAGGCAACGGTCGATCTAGCGGAAAAGGCGGGAATCACCCTTCTGATTGAGCCGCTGAACGACCGCCACGATCATCCGCATTACTGGCTCACGTCCAGCGACTTGGGCGCGGCGATTTGCCGGGCCATTGCCTCCAAGCGGCTGCGCCTTCTGTTCGACTGCTATCACATGCAAATTATGGAAGGTGATCTCATCGATCACATCAAAGGCAACATCGACGTCATCGGCCACTTCCATTCCGCGGGCGTGCCGGGCCGCAACGAGATCTTTACGGGCGAAGTGCGCTATCCCTATGTCCTTAAACAAATCGAAGCCACCGGATACAAGGGCGTGTTCGGACTGGAGTTTGCTCCCTCGATGGACGACGAACAATCGCTGCGGGAAACCCTGGCGCACCTCAAAGGCTGATACCCATGCGAATGCCGCACCTGAAGGTCCTGTCCGACGACGAAGTGCGCGAAATACACGAGGCGTCGCTCGACATTCTCTCCGAATGCGGCGTGCAACTGTTGAACGCGGACATGCTGCGCTTCCTGGAATCGCGCGGGTTGCCCGTGGACCACGAGCGGCAATGCGTGCGCATGTCGCGGGCCTGCATTGAAGATGCGCTCACCACGGTCCCGCACCGCTTCGACGTCTACGACCGGGAAGGCGTGCCTGCGTTTTCACTGGGCGATGGCGAACCGCGCATTGCCGCGGGCCACAACGCGGTGTTCTGGGTGGACTCCGAAACGGGCAAGACGCGGCCCTCGACGGTGGCCGACGTCGAGCGTTTCGCGCGCATCTGCGAGGCGTTGCCGCACATCGACATGATCGGCATTCCCGTCATGCCGCAAGACGTGGCGAAACCCGAGACGACGCTGCTCTATGGCGTGAAGGCGTGCGTCGAAAACAGCAAGAAGCCGATCTTCTTCAGCACCGACAGTTGCCGCATCAACAAGACGATTATCGAGATGCTCGCGGCGGTGTTCCCTGGCGACATGCGCGAGCGGCCTTACGGCATTTCCCAACTCTCGCCCACGAGCCCCTTGTTCTGGGAAGGCAGCGTGTTGGAAGCCCTGCGCGACACCGTTGAAGCGGGCGTGCCGCTGGCCATCCTGCCCGAACCCATCGCGGGAATTTCCTCGCCGTATACCTTGGCCGGGTTGCTGACCATGAACAACGCGGAATGCCTGTCGGGGATCGTGTTGACGCAACTTATCCGACCCGGGGCTCGCGTGCTATACGCGAACTCCTGGACGACCTCGGACATGCGGTCCGGCGCGGCGCTCGTAGGTTCGTGCGAGACGAGCATCTGCCGCATCGCAGGCGCGCAACTGGGCAAGTTTTACGGCGTGCCCACGCACACGACCGCGCCAAATTCCGACAATCACGCCCACGATGAACAGAACGCCTGGGAGAAGACGCTCAGCACCTTCTGCGCGGTCGGCGCGGGCAACGACCTCATCGTGAATTGCGGCATGTTCGCAACAGGGCTGACCTGCTCGCACGAGCAGCTTGTCATGGACGAAGAGATCTCCGCGATGTCGCGCCGGATAGCCGCGGGCGTGCGCGTCGAAAAGGAAACCATCGCCAAAGACCTCATCGTCCGTTACGGGCCGCACGCCGCCGAATACCTCTCTTCCGAGCACACGCTCGAATGGCTGCACTCCGACGAATACTTCATGCCCCGCGTGGCTGTGCGCGGACCGCGCTCGACGTGGGAGGCCCAAGGTGCGCCGGATACCTATGCGTTGGCCAAGAAAGCGGCAAACGAATTGGCATCAACCGACAACGCCGCACTCGACGACCAGCGGCGCGGGGCGCTGGAGGGCGTCGTCAAGTCTTTCTGATGTGCCGGGCCATTAGGTCTTCCCTGTGGCAGATTCTGCGCCCGAGGCCTCGTCATGAGTGTCCATTTCTCGCAGAAACAAATAGTCCTCCACCGACGACGCCAGCTCCGCTAGTCCGTCAAATTCAGCGTCCTGAACATCCGCCTTCAATTCCTGTTCGGTTCGCGTCTTCTTCGCAGGAGAGAGAATGACGCAGCTTAGGAGGCATTCATCCATGAATGGCTTAATCGGCTCCGAATACGGCTCCGTGGCCAGTGAGTCTATGACCTTGATTGCCGTTGGCGAATCATATTGCAGCGCCACCCAATGCAAATGCCCGTTTTGACGCCGTCGAATCAGCGCTGCGGCCATGTGGTTGTCGCCCAGGCTCGCCAAAAGCTCTCTGGCCGTATCACCGGCCTTGCGCAATATCGTATAGTCGAAACCATCCTGTACGACAACACGCAAGATATCCGGCTGCATGGTCCCGATCGATTCAGAGTCGAACGGATTCGCCGGGACATCGACCCCCAACCGGACCCGCAGGTTAGATTTATCCGGATCCATTCCGTAGGCCTTGTAGATTGCCCGTAGCGTCAACAGACCGCAGGTATGGCTTTCCAATTGAGCTTCTGGCGCGACAGAGCGGAGGCGTTCGATGGGTGACTGCTGGACGTACGGAGCATTACCCTTGAAATCAAGTCGTTCGACGACTTCCGCGAACCACGGAAGCACAACGAAACCCAGGAGAGCGACGAGAACAATGACACCTGCGAAGCAAATATAGAATAGCCTTCTGCAGCCATTCTTCTTCACAGTGACTTTCGGACTGACCTCAGACAATCGTGCCATTCCTCCAAGGAGATTATACATCCGCTGCGCCGCAGGGTTCTTGCGTAACGTCAGCAGTTCCATCCGGCGCGCCGGATTGCTACAATCGTGCGGCATCGAATAGCGAGGGTTTATGCACGCACTTGTCCTGGGCGCCGGCGGTCAACTGGCTCGCGATTTGGAAACGGTATTCCAACGCGTAGGCGGCGTCACCAGTTACAGCGAAACGGACGTAGACATCACGGATGAAGAATCCGTGTGGGACGCCGTGCGCGAATCGGAGCCGGACGTCGTCCTGAACGCCGCCGCGTACACCA
>JBAZRU010000610.1:0-4583 GCA_041662805.1 Candidatus Hydrogenedentales bacterium
TCTTACGTCGCGTGTCACGGTGAATCGCTATTGGATGCACTATTTCGGCACGGGCATCGTGAAGACGGTCGAGGACTTTGGTGTGCAGGGCGAATGGCCGAGTCACCCCGAATTGCTCGATTGGCTTGGGACGGAATTTGTGCGAAGCGGATGGGACGTGAAAGCCATGCAGCGCGTGATTGTCACTTCCGCGACCTACCGCCAGTCTTCGCGCGTGACGCCCGTTCTGGCAGAAAAGGATCCGGAGAACCGTTTGCTTGCGCGCGGTCCGCGCTTCCGCATGGAGGCCGAACAGATCCGGGACAATGCGCTTGCCATCAGCGGGCTTCTGGTTGCGAACATCGGCGGGCCCAGTGCGAAGCCCTATCAACCGAAGGGGATATGGGAAGACGTAGCCTATGGCGGAGAGTTCACGGCCCAACGGTTCGTTCAGGACCAGGGCGACAGTCTGTATAGACGCAGCATGTACACGTTTTGGAAGCGCCAGGCTCCGCCACCTTCCATGCTCGTGTTCGATGCGCCGAGCCGGGAGGTGTGTACGGCGCGGCGTCCTCGCACGAACACGCCGCTTCAGGCGCTCGCGCTGCTGAACGACCCTCAGTTCGTCGAGGCGGCACGCGCACTGGCGCAGCGTATGTTGGGGGTTGGCGGCGAGGTATCGTCGCGGATCGAACATGGCTTTGAGCTGGCGGTGGCGCGCAAGCCTTCGCAGGATGAGACGAGTATTCTGGCGGACGTTTTCACGAAGCAGTTGGATGAGTACCGCGCGAAGCCGGACGAGGCCAAGAAGTATCTTTCGGTCGGCGAGTCGGAATTCTACAGCGCGCTTGACCCGTGCGAGCTCGCGGCGTGGACCAGCGTTGCCAGCATGATTCTGAATCTTGACGAAACGATCAGTAAGAGTTGATTGCCTCCAATCATCGAGGATCTGAAGCATGGACCCGATTCAAGAGAGAGACCTTCTGCTGACGCGGCGACGCTTCTTTGGCCTTTGTAGTGCCGGAATCGGAACCGCTGCCTTGGGTTCTATCCTGTCGCCGCAGGCGTTTGCCGCTGCCGCATCCCAAGGGAGCGGTATGTTGGGCTCCCCCCACTTCGCCCCACATGCGAAGCGCATCATCTATTTGTTTATGTCCGGGGGGCCGTCGCAACTTGACCTATTCGACTTCAAGCCGGGACTCCAAGGCGTGCATGGAACGGACCTGCCCGATTCCATTCGTATGGGCCAACGCCTGACGACCATGACTTCGGCGCAGAAGCACTTCCCGGTCGTGTCCACGATGTTCAAATTCGCCCAGCGAGGCGAAAGCGGCGCGTGGATGAGCGATTTGCTGCCGCACATGTCGTCTATCGCCGATGAGTTCTGCATGATCAAGACGGTGAATACGGAGGCCATCAATCACGACCCGGCGATCACGTATATTCAGACGGGCAGCCAGTTGCCTGGACGCCCCAGCCTCGGATCGTGGCTTAGCTATGGTTTGGGGGAAATGAACAAGGACCTTCCGGCGTTCGTGGTGATGATGTCGATCACCGATCCCAACCGCGGTGCGCAGGCGCTTTTCGACCGGCTTTGGGGCAACGGGTTTCTTCCTTCGGAGTACCAGGGAGTGAAGTTTCGCTCCGGGTCCGATCCCGTGCTTTTTCTGTCGAATCCGCCCGGTGTTAGCAAGGAAGCGCGGCGCCGGGAACTGGATGCGCTTGCGAAGCTCAACAAGATTCAGATCGACGCGTTCGCGGATCCGGAGATCAATACGCGCATTGCTCAGTACGAGATGGCGTACCGGATGCAGACCTCGGTGCCCGAATTGACGGACATCTCCGACGAACCCGAAAGCACCTTCGCGCTTTACGGGGAAGACGCCCGGAAGCCGGGGACGTATGGGTTCAATTGCCTTATGGCGCGGCGTTTGGCCGAACGGGATGTGCGCTTCATTCAGCTTTATCATCGGGACTGGGATCAGCACAGCAACCTGCCAAAAGACCTGACCTTGAACTGCAAGGACACCGACCAACCGACGGCGGGGCTGATCATGGACCTGAAGCAGCGGGGAATGTTAGACGACACGCTGGTGGTGTGGGGCGGGGAATTTGGGCGGACTGTGTATTGCCAGGGCGATCTGACCGCGGACAACTACGGGCGCGATCACCACGGGCGGTGTTTCACGATGCTTTTGGCGGGCGGCGGTATGAAACCGGGGATAACCTACGGAGAAACGGACGACTTCGGATACAACATCGTGAAGGACCCGGTTCATATCCACGATCTCAACGCGACGATCCTGAACCGGATGGGCATCGACCACGAGCGGTTGACCTATCGTTTCCAGGGGAGGGATTTCCGCCTTACCGATGTCCACGGAAAGGCCGTTAGGAATCTCTTAGCGTAGCGACATGTCAGAGGCCGGTAATACTTGAGATCATCCATTTTTCGCCTTCGCGGGCGCAGGCCAGGGATATTGTGGTCGCGCCGGTGGGCGTCGCCAGGATGACATTTTCGACGAGTGCAGCATCGCCATCCACGGCGATCTGTGCGTTGTCGAGGTTGAACTGAACGTTGTCCATTTGCCCGGCCGTCTTAAAGCCTTGCATTAGCACACGCGTTTCGGTCTTTCCGCGTCCGGAGGCGTCGGAGTATCCATCGGAAATCGCGGTCATGATTTTGTCGATATTCTGGGACTCGACCGCCCTTTTCATAACGTCCAGCAAAACGTAGATCTTCTGATCGTCAGTCATATCTGCCGTAACGACAATGCCCTCACCAGCTGCCGGGGCCCAGAAGCCAAGAAAAGCACGCATGAAGTAGAGGGTGAATACGAGCATCGCGAGGCTCATGACGGCACTAGAAGCAAGAGCCAATTTGCGGGTGGCAATAGGCCTTGGCTTCTTGATGTGAAAGGTGATATTGCCGACGGTCACGCGTTCGCCCGCTTCCGCGCGACGACGCTTTTCTTCCAGTGCGCCGAGGGTTTCATTGATGGATATGAATGCCCGGTGCCAGTTGGATTGGAGCTTCTTGACCGCCACTTCGGATTGTGCATAGACCGACTCAAGCGTTGTCGAACTGAAGATCACGTCCAGCACATCCTGGGAGAAACGGAAGTCCGGCCCCAAGCGGTCTTTTAGCACGCCATGTTCGCGGGCCAGTTTGCTTTTGATCTTGAGGAAATGGGACTCAAGCTGGGGTTTGTTCGCACCAGGGGACGGGTAGCTACACAATAGCTGATTGAACATCAACCAGTCGTCCATGAAGTCTTTCGATTTCTGGATGTACTGATCCATGACATCGAAGGTCGTTTTGAAGGTGTCCGTTTCTCTTGCCATGTTCCACCTCTCCCGTACGGTTCGACCAAGAAACCAATTCGGAGTGCGAGGCATCCGCCGACGATACGTCTAGGCGGATCTAGGGCGCATTGAGGCGCTATCACGGATACTTAAAACTTCTCAGGACATTGACAGTATACCAGATTCTTGTGGCGAGGGGGATATTTTTTGACGGGAAAGCCGGGGAGGCGCCTGTGGGGAAGACCTTCCTATCAGGTGCATTGGGAGGCGCTTTTGGGGTATAAAGAGAACCCCTATGTTTCTTGCTTTGCACCAACAGACTCACGGAGTACACCATGCTCACCTTCGACCTGTATTTGAAAGGCCTCAACGAAGCCTTGGCCGCGTTCGATAGGAATGCGTTTGACGCCGTTATCGCTGCCATCAAGGACGTCCATGATCGCGATGCGGTTATTTATACGTGTGGGAACGGCGGCAGCGCCGCAACGGCCTCCCATATGATCAACGACATCGTGAAGGCTCCCGCAGATGCGTCGGGATGCCGTCCGCTTCGCGCCATTGGGTTGTCGGATTGCGTGCCCCTGATGACCGCGCTTGCCAACGACATCGAATATGCGCAGATGTTTTCGAAGCAGCTTGAGGCGCTTGGCCGTCCCGGCGATCTGCTCATTGCAATTTCTGGCAGCGGCAATTCCCCGAACGTGTTGGAGGCCGCAAAGACCGCCCACGCAAAGGGGATGAAGGTGATCGGGATGACGGGATTTCAGGGCGGGAAGCTCAAAGACCTCTCCGATGTCCACGTCAATGCGCCGTCCAATTGCATGGCCCAGGTCGAGGATGTTCACATGATCATCGAACATGCATTTGTGGAGGCGTTAAAAGAGGTCTTCGGCGGAAAAAGCTGCGCGCCTTACGCCTAAGCGGTCCGCTTTCGGGCTACGGTGAAAACGGAAAGTCCGAAGGGAAGATCCGCGACGCGGGCTAGCATGCGTTCGGCTTGCAGCACGGAGCGAAAGACTCTGCTCATCCCCTCCCCCGAAGCGCCATCGAGATCGGACGCAGGCAGTGGGTGGAGTTTCCGCCAGAGCCGTGTCGCAAGCACCGGCGGGAACAGCAGCGTGTTCCAGTAGGTGGAGCGCAGGGTTTCACACCCGGCTTGGGTCAGCATCGCATTGACTTCCCCGCGTGAGAAGCGTTTGTCGGTCAGCACATGGGTGTCGTGCGACGACATCAGCCACTGATAGGCTGGCAGGTTCAGGAACAGCAGGCCTCCGGGGCGTACAACTCGTGCCAGCTCG
>JBAZRU010000611.1:0-954 GCA_041662805.1 Candidatus Hydrogenedentales bacterium
TGGCCCACGGTGAACGTGGGAGGGTGGTATGACATCTTTCTGAAAGGCACCATCCGCAATTTCCAACTTCTGCAGAACAATGGACAGCCCGGCTCTCAGGGGAATCACAAGCTTATCATCGGCCCGTACGGGCACGGCGTCGCCCAAAGCACGTTCGTTTGGCCGGCCAATGCTTCTTCGCCGGACATGGACAGCGATTCGCAACACCGCTGGCTGGACTACTGGATGAAGGGCATCGATACGGGGGTGGACGACGACCCGCCCGTCGCCTACTACGTGTTGGGCGACGTAACCCAGCCGGCCGGTCCCGGTAACACGTGGCGCTACGCCAACACCTGGCCGGTCCCCGCGACGACCGTCTCCTACTACTTCCACGAAGGCGGACTGCTCGGCATGACTCGCCCCACCGGCGCGGAAGCACAGGATGTCTATCAATACGATCCAACAGACCCCGTGCCGACCTTAGGTGGCGCCAACCTCTCGATATCGCGCGGACCGTACGACCAGGCCGCGATGGAGGCGCGCGACGACGTGGTGTCGTTCACGACGCCGGTCTTGCAGAAATACGTCGAGATCACGGGGCAGGTGAGCGTGGTCTTGTACGCGTCCAGTTCCGCTCTTGACACGGACTTCACCGCAAAGTTGTGCGACGTATATCCGGATGGACGCTCCATGATTGTCTGTGATGGAATCATCCGTGCGCGGCACCGTAACACGTTGAACGCCGACGAATTGCTCACCCCGGGCACGCCCTACGAATTCACCATCGACCTATGGGAAACCTGCATCGCATTCAACGCGGGGCATCGCATCCGTGTGGACATCTCAAGCAGCAACTATCCCCGGTTCGACGCCAATCCCAATACGGGCGAGCCGTTCAATGAGGAGACCCACACGGTCGTCGCGACAAACACCCTGTTCCACGACGCCACGCGGCCCTCGCGGCTCGTTGTT
>JBAZRU010000611.1:964-4576 GCA_041662805.1 Candidatus Hydrogenedentales bacterium
TTGTTCGCATGACCGGCCCCGATACGAACAACAACGGCGTACCTGATTCGGCGGATGCCGACGGCGACGGCTTGCTCGACGAATTCGAGTGGACGATCATCAACCATAACCTCGCAGACGCCATCACGACCATCGAAGACGTATTACCCGCCGATGACTACGACAACGACGGGTATTCCAATGCCGATGAGCAGGCGAATAGTACCGACCCTACGTTGGACATCGGCCCGCTGCCCTTGAAGACGTTTGTGCTTGTCCCGCTCCTTGCGTCATTCTTCTTGTTCGCGACAGTCCGGCCGGCGGCAAGGGCCCGGAGGCATTCATAGTCCACCGGACTTTAAGGGAGGGACCGCAGCGTTGCCGAGGATAGACCGCAGGAGTTTTCTTCGGACCACGGCGATTGCCGCGGCCGCGGCGGGGTGTTCGACGTTGGACCGCGCAACGCCGCATCGACGGCCGAATGTCTTGATGATCCTCACCGACGACCAGGGCTACGGCGACCTCGCATGCCTTGGGAATCCGCACCTCAAGACGCCGAACATCGACGCGCTGTACGCGCAGAGTCTGCGCCTGGCGCAATATCATCACAGCCCCGTGTGCGCGCCGACGCGCGCGAGTCTCATGACGGGCCGCTACAACTACCGCACCTGCGCCATCGACACCTACAAAGGCCGCGCCATGATGCACCCCGACGAGACGACCCTCGCCGAGATGCTTGGCGCGGCCGGATACCGTACCGGCATCTTCGGCAAGTGGCATCTTGGCGATTGTTTCCCCATGCGCGCCATAGACCAGGGGTTTCAGGAGTCGCTCGTGATTCACGGAGGCGGACTCAAACAGCCTTCGGATCCGCCCGGCAGCGGGGGATATTTCGATCCGATCCTCATGCACAATGGCGAATTGGAGCAACACCGCGGCTACTGTACGGACATCTACGCGGACGCGGCAATCCGGTTCATGGAATCGCACAAGTCCGAGCCCTTCTTCTGCTACTTGCCGACGAACGCGCCGCACACGCCGCTGCTGGTCGACGACAAGTACGTGGCGCCGTACACGGCCATGGGATTGCCGGAACCCGTAGCCAAGGTCTACGGCATGATCGCAAACCTTGACGAAAACGTGGGGCGCGTGTTGCAGGCGCTGGAGCGCCTCGGGCTGACAAACGACACAATCGTCCTATTCATGACCGACAACGGCGCGCAAATATCCGGCGACGCGCCACGCTTCAACGCGACCCAGCGAGGCCAGAAAGGCACCGTGTACCAAGGCGGTATCCGCGTGCCGTGCTTTGTGCGATGGCCGGGTACGCTCCAATCCGGACGCGACATCGACCGCGCCGCCGCGCATATCGACATCGCACCGACCCTTCTCGAAGCCTGTGGCGTCACTGCGCCAAGCCATGTTCGGTTCGACGGCAAGAGCCTCTGGCCGCTGATGGCCGGGGCGCGTGAGCCCGCCAATTGGCCGGACCGTTCGCTGTTCTTTCAGTGGCACCGAGGCGATGTCCCGGAGCCGTACAACAACTGCGCCGTGCGTACGCAACGGTACAAGCTCGTCAACGGCCTCGAACTCTACGATCTCGAAGCCGACCCCGCGGAAGAGCACGACCTTGCCGCGCAACAACCGGACGTCGTTGCCCGGTTGCGAAGCGAATACGAGGCATGGTTGCAAGACGTTTCAAGCACCCGTGGCTACACGCCCCCGCGCATCGTGATTGGCGACTCCCGCTCTAATCCGGTGCACCTTACCCTGCAGGATCAACGCGGCGGCGAAGCCCCCGGCGGTCCCAATGGCGGCCACTGGGACATTTACGCGGCGCGCGAGGGCGCTTACTCAGTCACCCTGCGATTTTCCGGCGAAGATATCCAGAACCCGCCAGGCCCTTGGCAAGTCCATCTCAACATCGGCGGCGTGCATTTGCAGCAGGCACTGCCCCCATCGGCCACCGATTGCACGTTTTCGTCCGTCCCGCTTCCAAGCGGCCCCGCCAGCCTCCGCGCCTGGACTGAATCGCAAGGTAACGCGCGCTCCGCGCGGTTTGTGGACATTCAGCGGATCTGATCACCGCGATATCGGGCAATATAAGCTTGCTTGCCCAAGCTCACGGTCCAGTCTTTCTGACTTCGAAAGCGCAGACCTTCTCTGGGGTGGACGCTGGAAGCGTGAAGGACAATACGCCTTCTTTAATTGTTTGCTGGACGACTTCGCCGCCAACTAGTACGCGAATACCCTCGGATTGTATCGGCGTGTCCAGCCTCACGCGGAGCTGCAGAGGTGCGTCCCCTTTGTATTCGCCGGTCATTTGGCCGCGTCTCAGGGTGTACGTGAGTTGGCGTCCTCGGTACCGCAGCGTCTGTCCGAATCCCTGCTCCCAGAAGGAATCCGGCACGGTAGGGGCAATGGCAATCGATCCGTCCAAACGCATGTCTACGCCGAACAAGAAACGTTGAACAATTCGGACTAGATTTGCGGGGTACTCGCAGTATTTCTCCGCGCCGAATCCGCCTTTGTCGTTGTAGCGCTCGCGCCAGTAGTAGCCGGTCGCTTTGCCCGCATCCGCCACGCGCCGGATAGATTCGGCGAGGCCTTCGCCGTCGCCCATGCGTGCCCGCGCCCATGCCTCGATGTACCAGACGCGGCCCATGGCCGCGAGGTCCATGCGGTCATTGAACGCGAACTCCCATGCCTCGTAGGTCTCCGGCTGCGCCGCAATTCCGGTAGGCATGCCGCTGTAGCGGAACCGCTTTTCGTCCCGCAAAAGGGGCCAGATCTTTGCGGTTTGCTCCGGCAATGCCATGTCCAGCGCGACCGCGCTCCAATCGGCATCGGTGAGGCCGTGATTCGCAATCGGACCGCGTTCGGGGTGGATGTACTCCGCGAAATGCTCGCCTACCCAGAAGCGTGTCTGGAAATTCGACCGGACGCGATGCGCCAGTTCCACGTACCGCTTGGCCGCATCGGCATTTCCCACAAGAGCATTCAGCGCCGCCGCACGCTCGAATGCATTCGCCGCGTGGCACTGGGCCACGCCATCGTATTCGATGCGCGTCGGGCGCTCGACGTAGTAGCCCGCACCGCCTACGGCGCCTTCCGGCGTTGTGAGCGAGGCGAGAAAGTCGGCGGCCAGGTTTACGGATGGCAGTTGCGCCTCAAGCCACGCCTTGTCCTGCGTCCAGCGAAATATGACGTCCGCATTCTGAATGAAGGTGGGGCTCGCCAGCGCGCGCAACGGGTCGCCCGGCACCCAGTGCCGGTACAGTCCCCCGTTTGCATCCACGGGCGACAAGCACTCCGGCGGGCCGATATTCTTTCCTGCCTCGCCAGGGAGGATGGCGATGGGGAGTTGCCCGTTAGGTCGCTGAAAAGTCTTCACGTAGTCCCAGTTGGCTTTGACCACTTCGACCTGCCCAAGCCATAGCAACGCATCCGTCAACTGATGGCCGTCGAGAGAGGGATACGTATTGCCATAACCGAAACCCACGCCGTCGGCGCAGACGGACCAGTACCCAGGGAAGACCTTCGGGTTTACCGCCGCCAGCACGTTCTGGGTCGCTGCCTTCTCGTAGGCAATCCGAATTGTCTCATCCGGAAGGTTGACGCCTATTCCTGGGC
>JBAZRU010000612.1:0-4570 GCA_041662805.1 Candidatus Hydrogenedentales bacterium
GGGTGGCGCTGGTCGTCATCGAGACGAAGTATCAGGCGATATTGCCGTCGCCGGTGATTGCAGCGGAGTCGGTGGCGGACCCGAATGCTTCGATTCGCGTCTCGATTCGGCCTCCGGCGGCCATCGAACTGATCCGGCCGCGATTGACGGCGGAGGGGTTGCCGGCGTGGGCGGCGGACAGGGTGTTGCCGTATGAGGGGGCCATATTCTTCACGCCTCAGTTTGGGGCGCGGCAGTTTGGGTTGCGGGTGAGCTTGAATGAACAACGGTTGGGCCCAATCATCGCCACCGCCCCCGAGAAGGCGGGAATAGGTAAGCTGTACCCGTTCGTGACTTGGGCGGGAAATGTAATGTCGTCCGGCCGACGGGGCGAGTTGTCGCTGGATGGGACCGTGGAGTTGCCGGCGTTGGGGGCCGAGGCGATTGAGAAGTATTGGGGCGAGGTCTATCAGTTGAAGCGGCCGGTGCTGGAAGGGGGTCATCTTCTGGAGGCGGTGGTGGACAACCGGGACGGGTCGTTGTTTGGGCTTCTGGCGACGCTGGACAGTAACAATGCGCCTCGCCTGGGGCTCCCGCTTCCGGATTTGGCGAAGACGCTGTTACCCATTGCAACACTTAGGGTTACGGGAGATCTGGAATCGCAGGATGTGCTCAAACTGAACTTTGTGGTGGATTGCAGGCCGGAGTCGGAGGAGACGGCGGTTTCGACGACGGATTTCCAGTTGGGGATGGTGCTCGGGGCGGCCACGAAGGAGTTGAAAGAGAAGCATGGGGTGGAGTTGAAAGGGGTGCGTCACCGGGATGGGACGCAGATCGTGGGTGAGTACACCTTGTCGGGTTTTCAAAAACTGCTTTGACAAGATTTTAGCACCATTTGACAAGAATATATGGTATGCTCTTTCGGTGCCGACTGAGAAGAATAGAGGGAGCATTTATCGTATGCGCAAACATGGTTTCACCCTAATCGAGTTGTTGGTTGTCATTGCCATTATCGGAATCCTGGCCGCCATCCTCCTGCCGGCGTTGGCGCGTGCGCGCGAGGCGGCCCGGCGCGCAAGCTGTCAGAACAATCTGAAGCAGATTGGCCTGACAATGAAGATGTACGCGAATGAAGCGCGAGGAGAGAAGCTGCCGCAAGTGAGACACTTAACGGGAGACTTGTGCGACTTGCCGAGCTTTCATTTCTTTCCGCAGGGCGACTCTGTTTTTCCTGAGTACGTCACGGACCCCAACATCTTTGTATGTCCTTCGGGTTCCAATGATCGGAGCGAAATCGAGCGTGGATATTGGAGTGTGGGCGAAGATCCGGCGCTTGGCTGGGCTCCGTGCCGGTTCGATTCGATATCGTATGTATATGTATCGTGGCTGATAAACGACGATATCCTCACCAGCGCTGGTTCCGATCCGAACGATCTCGATCCGTTTAGCGCGCTTGATTCGATCTTCCTGCTGGCGTTGCTCAATGCGAACACATCCGTGAATGCGGGTGATTTCGGCATATTGGATACGGACATCGATCTGACCGGGCACAGCCGGGGCAATTTGAAGGCCTACCGTCTCAGGGAAGGCATCGAGCGTTTTCTGATTAGCGACATCAACAACCCCGCGGCGACCAGCAGCGCGCAGAGCACTATTTCCTTGATGTGGGACGGGCCGAGCACAAACGCTTCGGAATTCAACCACATTCCGGGCGGCGGAAACGTGTTGTATCTCGACGGGCACGTCTCGTTCGTGAAGTTCCCTGGGGCGTTTCCGATTACTACAACGATGGCGTTCATCAACGGAGACTTGGCGTAGGCCCGAAGAGCCGGCTGGAAGCCAGCGGTACGGGAGTGAGCCGGCTGGAAGCCAGCGGTACGGACGGCAAGAATGTCTGTGCCTGGAGACCTCCTTGCAGATCGTTGGGTTCTGCCTAGTGGCTGTTGGAGCGCCGGATGAACAGCCGCCGTAAGCGGGCATAGAGCCGGGCCAGAAGGCTAGGCTTCGGAAGCGGCGGAGCGTCCATCACAGGTACGGGGGTCACCCCGCTCTGAGCGGGTTGGCCGGTGCTCACTTGGTAGATGTAGGTCAGTGCATGCCTGAGTTCGCGTGCGTCTTGGAACCGGTCATCGGGCCTTTCGGCAAGGGCCTTCTTTACGAACGCATTGCATTCGAGGGGCAAATCGGACCGGAAATCGGTAATCCGCAGATTGTCCTTCGGCAGTTCGGCGGTCAGCATTTCGAAGAACATGACGCCCAGCGAGTAGATGTCCGCCCTCTTGTCGACTTCCGCGGCGCTGATACGTTGTTCGGGCGCCATGTATTGTTGCTTGCCGAGACTCACGCCGATCATCGTGAACGCGGATTCGACGTTGAGCAACTTGGCGAGGCCGAAATCGAGGAGCTTCACGGAACCGTCCTGAAGGACCATCACGTTGTCGGGAGAGATGTCGCGGTGGATGGTGAACTGGTGGGCATGCTCCAGCGCGTGACACAGCAGGCTCAGAATACGCACGACCGAACCCAGGCCCATCTTGCCGCGCTTTCGCATCCACTTGAATAGGCTCACTCCGTCTACATACTCCATGGTGTAGAAGATGAGCGAGCCGAGTTGCCGCGCGTCATACACTTTGACGATGCAGGGGTGATTGAGCTGTCGTGCGGCGCGGACTTCGCGGACGAATCGATTCACGGCATGGGAGTGCGTGACGTAGTGCGGAAGCAGTGACTTCAGCGCGAGCTTCTGGTTCGTCTCGCGGTCATTGACGAGGTAGACGATGCCCATCCCCCCGCGCCCCAGCACTTCGACTACTTCATAGCGGTCGGCGATGAGATCGCCAGGTTCGAAGCCCGCGGTGACTTTGCGTATGTCGGGGCCATCCGGGGAAAAGGCCCCCGCACTTTGGTCCGAGCCGGAACTGCCCATGTGCACTCCTAATGTCGCAGGACGGTCAACCTTCCCTAAGACATCGTACCACAGAGTAGGGCAGGGAAAAACTTGCCGATTAACGATTGTCAGGGCGTATCCGGCGTGATAGAATACCCAGGGTAGGATTCGTATTTCGTCGATCATACAACATGTTGGGGCTTGGCCGCCGAACAGGGGCGCATGGACCGCATGGGATGGTCGTCCAATAAGGCCAGAAAACGCGTGTCACCAGAGGCATTCAACGAGCCGGTGAAGGATCAAGGGGAAGCCGAGAAGACGGCTTCCGGCGCCGGGTCTGATTCGCAGTCATCCTCATCGCTGCTGGATCAGTCCGAATTGGATGCGGTGATGGCGATCGTGGCGAAGCAGCGCGCGGAAGCCAGGGCGAAGCGAAGGGCCGCGGAAGCCAAGCAACCACCACCTGCCCCTCCCCCACCCGCGGAAGTGAGCGAGGTAAATCTAGGGCCAATAAAGCAAGACGAGTTGGATGGCGTGCTGGCGACTCGTGAAGGCGAAGCAGAAATAGCGCAGCCTTCGGAGTCTACGGCGAGCGCCGCGGAGAAGCCTGCGGTCGAAGCTGCTGCTCCCGCTCCTGCTCCACCGGCTGCTGTGCCCACTGCTCCACCAGGGCCCATTACGCCTTCAACACAGCCACCTCCACCTGGCAAGCCGTCCGCTTCCAATCTGGCGGCTGCACGGCCCATGGGGCAAAATGAGATCGACGCGCTGATGCGCGGCGAGATTGATCGCTTGTTGTCTTCCTCTACTCCAGAGAGTCTGGACACCACTCCTGCGAGCGAAGTGGATAGTGGCCCGATGGATCAGGATGAGGTCAACAAGCTTCTTGCATCCATGGGGATGCAAACGGAGGAAAAGGCTCCGCAGCCACCGCCAGCGCCAACGCCACCACTTCCGCCTGCACCCGAGCCAGCGGCACACCTCAGCGAGTCGCTTGATCAAGACGAAATAGACCGGATGCTGGCGTCCGCTCAGAATATTGGCCGGCCCGATTCTGGAGTTGCGCAGAAGACGCAAGACTTCTTGGCTGCGGCTCAGGCAACGCCTCGCGCCGCCGATTCGAGTCCTCCATTCACCGGAACGCTTTCTCAGGAAGAAATTGACAAGCTGCTCCGCGCGGATGCGACGGACGTGCCCTTGGACAATTCGGACATGGACGCTCCGATCGCGACGGCGGGTAGTATCTCATCCGCTGCGATGGACGCGGAGATTCGCCCCAATCTGGACGAGGCCGTGCTGGACCAAAACGACGTGGATGCGCTCCTGTCGAAGGTTGGCGGCGATGCGAAGGCGGATTCAGGGCAAGACGACACCATCATTGTGGACCCCGTCGATCGAGCTATCCGGTCGAACGCGATGCAGAGCGTCAGCCTGGAGAATCTTGCGGCGGCGGCAGCGAGTCCAGAGGCGAGCGATGCGACACTGTCGCAAGACCTCATTGATTCGCTGTTGGCGCAGGCGGGTCAGGCACCCGCGGCTCCATCTGTCAACGCGGCGGCGACGAGCGCGAAAGCAGACGATGCGACGCTCTCGCAGGACCTCATTGATTCGCTGCTTGCCGAGGCGAGCAAACTCGCTCCAGTTCCACCAGCCGCACCTGCTTCCGACGCGACGCAGGGGCACGCAGAGCCGCCGGCGTTGGAT